>CBFHPE010000052.1:0-12462 GCA_965657515.1 Sulfurovum sp. | reverse complement strand
ATCACCCTTACCAGGTGTTTGAAAGACTGGGCTGTAGGTTATCATATCTGCACCTAGTTCTTCCGCTTTTTTAGCTTCGTCAATACTGTGTGTACTGATAATGACAAAGAGTCCTTTACGCTTAGCTTCTTCTATGTTCTTAAACTGTTTGGAATTAAGATGGATGCCATCTGCATCTACATTTTCAGCAAGTTCGATATCAGTATGTAAAAGGACTTTATCAAAGTTATATTTTCTTGCTTCATCTAAAAATTTTTGTGCATCATAACTGCAGACTTCATTCTCTTTATCCCTATAGACTATCATACTTGCATTTTTATCTGAAAACCTTTTGATATCAGACTCTATATTGAGTAGATCCAAGGTGCTAGGGTCTGCAATCGCGTAAGAGATCATGATGAAGTATCGTTCTCTTTGTCATGAAGAAGTTGCTGGAGTAGTTCTGTTTGTTTTTGAAGTTCATAATGCTTCTCTTTAGAGGTAATAAAATGTTCAATTAATAATATAGCTACCATACCCGGCAAAGCACCAATGAAAGCAGAGATAAAAGCAAAAATGAAATTTTCTTGATAAAAAGATAAAAATGAAGTAACGGCTCCTAGCAGGGCTGCTGCCCATGCTACACCTAAGAGAAAGTTGACAACAAAACTTAAAGGTCTATCTTTGAGTCTCATGGTCAAGGTATTAAATAATCTTAGTGATCATCTTCTATTGCTACAGCACCTGCAAGATAAACATATGTAAGTATCATAAATACAAATGTTTGCAGGAATGCCATAAAAGTAAGAAGAACAAGTGGCGTTATTGGAATGATCCATGGTGTCAACATCAAAAGAACCCATAAGAATAGGTCATCACCTTTAATGTTACCAAAAAGTCTGAATGAAAGTGAAACGATACGAGAAAGGTGTGATACGATCTCAATCGGGTACATTAATAGTGACATTGCAAATTTCGCTATTGGATTCATCTCTCCAAGGTGAACAAAGTTTTTGAAGTAAGTAAAAGCACCTTGCTTTTTAATTCCTTCATAGTTGTAATGTAAGAAAACGATAAGTGCCAATGTAAGTGTTACATTGATATTTGATGTAGGAGACTCAAAACCTGGAATAATACCAATAAGGTTATTGATAAGTACAAATAGCCCGATAGTTGCAACTAAAGGAAGATACTTACGTGCATTTTCTTCACCAACAACATCTTTACCCATAGCGATCACGCCGCCAAGGAAAGCTTCCATAACATTTTGTGTACCACTTGGTACTGCTCTAAGACTTTTAGTAGCCATTTTTGCAATAAGTAAAATAATTATTGCTGTCAAGATCAAGTGTGAAACGAATAACATTTGTCCATGACCAAATATTGCGCCTAGATAAGTAAAAATACCTTCCATAAAACATCCTCTTTAGTTAATTATTGCGGGATTATACCCTTTTCGACCTTTAATTCTCTATAGTTTAGACTAATTTTTCCTGTCCCAATCGATAAAGTGCAAAATCATATTTGATAGGGTCAAGTTTGTCAAAAGTTGACAATCTTTTAGTTAACTCTATACTTGCCCTCATATCACATGACTTGCGTTTTAACAACTTGAATTTACGAGAAACATTAAACGTATGGGTATCCAAAGGCATCAATAGATCCTTTTTTTCTATCTTTGACCAAAGCCCCATATCCAGGCTGTCAGAACGTACCATCCAACGTAAGAACATAAGATAACGTTTATAGGTTCCTGCTGCATTCAAATTTTTTGGTACCGATCCTACAAGAAAATTATAACCGTAACTCTCTCTAGGATAAACAGCCCTTAAAGTCTCTATAAAGTGCCAAAGCCCATCTAAAATATCTTCCTTTTTTTGATACCCTTCATAAAAAATATTTTCTATACTATCTCTCTCTTTTAACCGTTTCAGTGCTATAAAAAGTGCAGCCACATCTTCTTGTTTTTGAAAACGGTAATAATGGGAAGAGAGTGACTCTATGATTACATCATCACTGCTTTCAAGTAATGAAAAATCCAACGATTCTAAAAACTTTACGATCTGTCCGGCATTTCCATAAGCAAAAAGTGCACAGATCAGTGCAATACTTTCATCATTATATTTTTTAGCGATTAAAAGCGGGTCGGGTTTTTCATGGGAAAGTTCAAAGCTATTATTTCGTGTTTGAACTTCTTTATCTAGAAGGATCTTAACTTCTGAAAGTATCAAAATGTAAAGTGTTCACCCAAGTAGTGTTTACGTACATTTTCATCATTGGCTATCTCATCACTGGTTCCAGAAGCCAACATTTCACCAGACCTCATCACATAGGCTCTATCACAAATGTCCAGTGTTTCACGTACATTGTGATCGGTAATGAGTATACCCATATCTAACCCTACAAGCTGTTTGATAATAGTTTGAATATCTATCACGGCTATAGGGTCAACACCTGCAAAAGGTTCATCTAACAGTAAGAACTTTGGCTCACCCACCAATGCCCGTGCTATCTCTA
Organism: Sulfurovum sp.; assembly: GCA_965657515.1. Lineage (GTDB taxonomy): Bacteria > Campylobacterota > Campylobacteria > Campylobacterales > Sulfurovaceae > Sulfurovum. The sequence continues at coordinate 9,966 of CBFHPE010000052.1, read as the reverse complement.
CACGTCGTCTTTCTCCTCCACTGAGGCGTATACCTTTACGTGAACGGATAGGTTCGATGTTGAAGATCTCAAGTAATTTTTCTATACGCGGTCCAATCACCTCTTCTTTGAGCTTAAGTGCTTCTGCAGCAATACGAAGGTTTTCTTCCACTGTTAGGTCTTTAAAGATACTTGATTCCTGAGGCAAGTACCCTATACCCATTTGAGCACGTTTACTCAAAGGTAATTTTGTGATATTCTCACCATCTAAAAAAACTTCTCCGTCTGTTGCACCGGTCAAACCACAGACCATGTAAAAAGAGGTTGTTTTACCTGCACCATTTGGTCCCAAAAGTCCTACGATCTCTTTAGAGTTCACAAAAAGTGATATATCATGTACGATCTTTGTCTTTTTGATCGTTTTAGCGAGATTTTGAGCTACAAGTGTATGCATTAAAGTGATATCCTATATATTCTGTCGTTTCCGTCAGGTTCTATGTTTATAATGAAAACATTATACCCTACACCCTCTAAAAAGGCTTTAAGTTCATCTGAACCCCACTCTACCATATGCCAACCCTCTTTTTCAAACTCTTCAAAAAGTCCCAGTTGCATAAACTCATCATGTTCTAAACGATAGAGATCATAATGGTAAAGGTTGGTCCCATTTTCACCACTATAACACTGCTGCAAAGAAAATGTAGGAGAAGTGACTTCACTTCCTACACCTTTTTCTTTGGCAATAGCTTGTGTGAGTGTTGTTTTACCAGCTGCCAGGTCTCCACGTAAAAATACGATAGCATTTAAAGGAAGTGTTTCATTAAGATAATGAACGACCTTACCTAATTCTGACAGGGATGCTTTAATTTCCATATGTATTCCTGATAAAACGTACGCTACGCTAAACTTTGACTAACTTCAGCCATACGATTCAGATGATCGAAGGCTTTACCACTCTCTAACTGTGTTTTGATCATCGTAATAGCTTCATCTATGTTTTTCACTCCACCATTGGCAAAGAGAGCAAAAGCTGCATTAAGTATAACGATATCTCTTTTAGGTCCCTGTTCTTTGCCTACAAGGATATCTTTTGTTATCTGCGCATTAAATGCAGCATCTCCACCCTGTATAGCTTCTTTAGATGCTAGTTTTAATCCGTATGCTTCCGGGTCTATCTCACCTTCAGTAACAGTATCGTTCTCAACAAAAGCAAAAGCACTTTTTCCTGCAAGTCCTATCTCGTCCATACCATCAAAAGAACTGACTACATAAGCTCTTTTAACACCTAACTCTACCAAAGCATCTGCCATACGACGTATGAAGCTTGGGTCAAATACACCAAGAAGATACTTCTGTGCTCCAGCAGGGTTGGTCAGTGGTCCCAGGATGTTAAAAATAGTACGATGGTCTATCGATTTTCGTATAGGCATGATATGTTTCATCGCAGGATGATGGTCGGTTGCAGGGAAAAAACAAAAACCTGTCTCTTCAAGCATTTTGATCTTGTTTTCTATACTAAGATCAAGGTTGATACCCAATGCTTCAAGTACATCTGTAGAACCGGAGTTAGAAGTGATGCTTCTGTTACCGTGTTTGGCTACCACACATCCCATAGAAGCCAAAAGCAGAGAAACGGTCGTAGAAATGTTAAAACTACCTGATTTGTCTCCACCTGTACCCACGATGTCAATGGCTTTTTCTTTAAGTGTGTCTGAGAGTTCAAGCTTTATGGAGTGCGCACGCATCACAGAAGCTGCTGCTGCGATATCTTCAGAAGTTTCACCTTTTTCATAAAGGTCTACAAGAAAACTACGTGCTTCCTGCTCAGACATTTCATTGTTAAATAATTTTTCAAATTCTTGTTTGATACTCATTTAAAGCTCCTTGACATAATCCTCTTTTTGAGACTTGGGAATCGTCTTGGTCGTAGGTATTTGAAGTACCTCATAATGCTTGGCACCTTTAAGGTACTCAATGGTCACCTTATCACCTATCTTCACATCTTTGGAAGCTTTGGCTTTCATACCATTCACAAACACAACACCAGACTTCAACATATCCGTAGCAATAGTACGACGTTTAACAACATTGACCGCACTTAACCATTTATCAACACGCACAATAACCCCTTATCAATCACGCAACGCGTGCTTTGTCGTTCCGAGCGCCCTTGAAAGCGAAGCGATTCGAGAGGAACGACGCTTTTTTTGCTTCGTTTTTTTCTAAAAAAATGAAGAGAGAAACAACGCCACAATTAAATTAAAAGGAAACCTAACAAACAAATACACCCATTAGAAATTAGTGTAAGTCCTCATTAAGTACCACTTCTCTAGTACTTCTTCTGACAATAAACTCACCCGTCAATCAGTTTTGTCTAAAGTGAAGTCCATTAAGTCCCTGGAATTCATCTGCTCTAAATGTTTCTTTATCCTCTAATGTTGCATCAGGGTTTGCAGCTTTGATCTTTTCAAGTTCAGTTGGAGAAACTTTAATTTTTGTTCCTGCAAAAAGAGCCATACCACCATCTATGATACATGCATCACCAAGAGGGATACCACATGTTGAGTTCGCTCCAAGCAGTGTATTTTCACCGATACTGATAGGGTTACCGTCTGTTCCTGAAAGTACACCTAAGATACTAGCTCCACCACCAACATCAGAACCAGCTCCAACGATAGCAGATGATGAGATACGCCCTTCAACCATCACTGAACCAAGTGTTCCTGCATTAAAGTTAATGTATGAAGCACCTGGCATCACTGTAGTTCCTGCTGCAAGTTGTGCACCCATTCGTACTTTAGAAGCTTCAAGGATTCTTGTATTATCTGCAGGGATCACATGTTGTAAATATCTTGGGAACTTATCTACTGAATCAATACGAGGATATGTTCCCTGTAACTTCATTTCGATCTCATTTTCTCTAAGGTACTCAAGTTCGTAAGGAGTGTTTCCAGACCATGCAACGTTAGAGAGTATCCCAAACGCACCATTGAGATTTACACCTCTAAGTGCTGCTTTTGATTGAGAAAGAGCGTAGAGTTTTAAGTATACTGCTTCTACAGATCCCGGATTTGCATCTTCAAATAAAAATACGATTCTAAAGTTCTTTCCAATGTCTTGCATATGTGAAAGTGTTTTTATAACCTGAACATTTCTATGTGCTTCACCTGTTGCTTCAGCAACATAAGGAGCAAATGCAGCCATTGCATTTGCAACAAATTTATCATTTATTGTTGCAACAAATTCTGAACCAGAAAAGTCTACATCACATTTTGCTTCTTGAAGTGCTTTGATAAATACTGCTGCAGAACCAAAATTTTCATTCCAGTTAATAAGTCCATAATTTGCCTGAAGTACTTTTTCAGCATTTTTCTGTCCTCTGTCTACTCTTGCGATACCAAATGCCATAGGTTCTCTATAACCCTCTTGTGAAGTAACATCCGCTACCAATGCTTTAAAATCTTCTGTTGATTGGATTGTCTCAATTGCCATAAATAACTCCTATAAATAATTGTAGCAATTATACTTTTTTTAATTTAATGCAAGGTTGTGGCTAGATATGGGTTCTATAAATTTATTTGGATACAATTCACACTATGAATAAATATTTACGTGGTCATAATAAACAATACTTTTCACTAGCTGTCATAGCGATGTACTCGACCCTACACAAGTTGAGTAGATTAGACAGCAATTATCAGTACCATAAACTTGCTTTCTCACTATTACCACAGAAAACTGCACCTCCATTAACAGGACGCGTATAGAGCAAAGCTCTACACACTACGTTGTCACTGTGACTACTTACGACTCGGCATTTAGTGCCTCGCTTGCACTGCAATTTAGTTGCTTGTCAGCAGTATGCTCACGCGACTAGTCGCTTATTTTAAGTACATTACTCGTTCTCATGCTCAGTATCAAACATATTTATTTGCATTTACACAGGAAATATTCTATAATGAACAACACTATAAAACTCTCACTCGTAGTAACACTACTACTTACAACACAATCTCACGCGAATACTCAGTTGGAAGACATTACTGTCACGACTACCAATAAACTGCCTACATCTATAAAAAAAACAACTTCTAATGTTTCTGTCATTACAGCTGAGACGATAAAAGAAAAAGGGTATCAAACTGTGGCACAAGCCATCTCTACAGTCCCTGGTATCACAGTTTCTCACTCCGGTGGGCTGGGTCAGTCTACATCTTTTTTTGTTAGAGGTGCAGATGCAGGTAAGGTACTTGTACTTTTAGACGGTATGCGTCTTAATGATCCAAGTACTACAGATGGACGAGCACTGCTTGACGCGCTTACCACAAACAATATAGAACAAATAGAGATCGTCAAAGGCGGTTCCAGCAGTATCTGGGGTTCAAATGCAAGTGCTGGGGTGATCAACATCATTACAAAAGAAGCAAAAAGCGGAGTACATGGATCTGTAGGTCTTAGTTATGGATCCTACAATACTAAAGGTGCTGAAGCAACACTTTCTTACAAAGATGAAAAACTGACAGCTCAAGTACTTGCTTCATATCTCGATACAGATAGCTTTTCATCTTTAGCACCTAGAGATGCTGAAGAAGATGGATACACAAATAAAAACCTTAACCTCAAGTTTGGATATACTTTTAATGAGAATAACAAGTTAAACTTGAGCTATAACGTCATTGAAACAGAGACAGAATTTGATGATACCTTTTCAATGACTCAGGCTGATGACGACTACAGTCATGCTACTTCAGATCAAAGTAATTTAGCCTTAGATTACCTATTTACACTAGAAAATTACAGTGCTACTTTTCATGCAAGTAAAGGTGAGTATGACAGAGACTACTATACAACAGGTTTTTATGGAGATGGTCACAATGTCTACAAAGCAACACTCAAAGAGTACGCATTTATCAATGGATATGACTATACTAACGGTAAAACTATTTTAGGGTTGGAGTACCAAGATATAGATGGATTTAACCAATACAACAATTTTCCAGAGAGCCAATCAGACTATACGAATAAAGCTGTCTATCTTTCAAATATCTATGACATTAATGCAAATACATTGATTGAGACAAACCTGAGATATGATAACTATGATGAATTTGACAACAAGGTAACCTACAAAATAGGTGTAAAACATCTACCTCATTTTCTTCAAGGACTGAGCACATCTGCAAACTACTATACATCTTATGATGCACCAAGCTCTTACCAGTTGGCAAACACTGCATTTGGATCACTTTTAAAACCTAGCTATACAGAAGGCTTTGACATTTCTGCAAGATATAAAGAGTTATTAAAGGTCACCTATTTCAATAATAAAGTTGAAGACTCTATAGATTACATCTCAGACCCTGTTACCTATGTTGGAGGGTATACAAATATTGACGGTACATCCAAATTTTCAGGACTTGAGATAGAAGGTGAATATATATTTACCACTTATAACCTTATCTTGTCTGCCAACTATACACATTTATTTGATTATGAAAAAGAGGATGGTTCTGATCTTCCTAGACGTGCCAAAGACACATTCAATACTTCACTAAGCTACTATACATCTAATGACATGCACTTTGGTATCGATGCCCAATACATTGGAGACAGGTTAGATACTGATGGTGGTTTTCCTGTAGCCTCAGATGTCTCAACAGGTAACTATACGGTATGGAATCTCAACTTCAGTACTAAAATACTCACTGACTTCGACCTCAGTATCCATGCTAAGAACATTTTTGACAAAGAGTATCAGTCAGTCTACAGTTATGCTACAGCAGAACGTTCAGCTTATGCTAAAGTTACGTACAGTTTTTAAGCTATAATATCTCATGCTAACACTTATCCCAGAATGGTTTATCAGATATAAGTTCTTGAACTCCCTATTTCTGGGATTGAGTGTGGGTGCTATATTTACACTGTATGCACCACTTGAACCTTCTATTTACTCTTTAGGTGGTGTACTGCTTGCGATTGGTATGCTACTTGTTGCAAGACTCTATCATCATATACTCAATGCAAAATGGTTTTTTTACATCTCACTTGGAGTTGAAGGAGTTCTTTTGCTGGCTATGCTTTATTTCCTTCTCTTTCCTTACACGTATCAGACAGCACTTATCATTTACATAGGGTATCAGATCACCTTTGTATTTGGTTCTTACCTTGTAAGAGTTGAGACTCTTCTCCTTGAGAAAGACACCCTACTCACAAAGCTCGATACGGCAAAACAACTTGGCTACCTCTTAGGTATGGGAGTTTCATATCTTTTTTACAAAGTACTTAGCTACAACAGTATAGATGAAAATCAAATGCAGGTCTATTATTTACACTTTTTGCTCATAGTGGTTGAAGTGTTGGTCATCGGGCTTATCTTTAAAAGTTTTAAGAGGATTTAAATGTCATACATTAACTGGTTTCAAACACATGGTGAAAAACACAAAGCTGTTATGGCTAAACTCACACATCTTAATGATGATGAAGTCATAAGCTATTTTCGATTTGAAAATATGGTAAAAAATGAACCGGACTTCTGCCCTCTCTACAAGGAGAACAAAAAGTGCCATGATATGGAGGGTCTCAACTGTTATCTCTGTGCCTGTCCTAACTTTAGGTTTAATGATGAGGGTATCGAACAGGCAGAGGAACAAACACTCTACTCTACCTGCGGAATAGACTCAAAAGACGGAGCCCAATTCATATCAGATGATGCAATTCACCAAGACTGTTCAGCATGTTTGGTACCACATCATGAAGCGTACATTAAAAAATTTTTTTCAAGAGATTGGTTTAAGATCATGAAAGAAGTTTGCTAATTAAACTTTGGTATAATCGCGATTATGAATGAAGAACTAGACCTACTAAACCCTCCATCAACAGATTTTTCGATGCTGGACTACGAGTGTGCCTACATACCTGGAAATAAGGTACGTATGAACTACAAGTATGTCTCAAAGGCATCTAAAAAGTTTGCCACGGCAGTCATAGCCCGAGGATGGAGACGTTTTGGTAAGTACTTTTTTCACCCTATCTGTAATGGATGTAATGAGTGTAAAAGTGTTCGTATTAATGTCAATGAATTTAGTCCTAGCAAATCACAAAGAAAGTCCCTTAATCGCAACAAAGACACACAGATCATCGTACAAAAACCTACGATGACCGATGCACATATCTATCTTTACAACAAATACCATGCATTTAAACATCAAAAAGATGACTGGACACACAGAAATATATCGCAAAGAGAATACTATGAAAACTTTGTGGACGGTGCACATGATTTTGGGAAAGAAGTACTTTATGTGGTCGATGGACAACTTGTAGGAGTTGACCTCATCGATGTACTCGATGATGGTATATCTTCTATCTATTTCTACTATGACCCGGACTTCCCTCGTTTATCACTAGGGACTTTTTCTTTGATCTATCAGATAAAACTAGCCAAAGTGTTGGAATTACCATATATCTATCTGGGATACTGGGTAGAAGGGTGTAAGGCATTTGCCTATAAACCAAACTTTAAACCGCAAGATATCTTGGATGGTTTCCCCCATGTATCAGAAGATCCAGAATGGGAAGCGTGGATATCAGCTACTTAGCTTTCTACACCACTTTAAAAAGAGTCTATCGGGATTGACACTTTTATCTACTTCTTTGTTCTCTACTATACATTGACTTAACAACTTAGCCATCAATGGAGAAAACACAAAACCACGTCCTCCAAGACCATTTAGAACAAAAAGATTCTCAACATGTCTTAACTCAGGCTTTGCACCACGTACAATAGTAGGATAATTTTCTAACATAAAATCTACGTCTATCACTTTCCCTACAAGTGGAAAATAATCTTTAGACCCTGCTCTCATCCCACAAAATACCTCTTTAAGTTCCAGGTCTGAAGTATCTATGAGAGTAGAAGCTTTCTCTTTAAGACTCAAGGCCTGTATCTTATCACAAGGCACTGGTACTTTCACCTCTTTTTCATGAGTTGCACCTAGCTTGATGATGCCATTCATATTTGCACCCACAGACATAGACTGATGCATACTGACACTCAAGTTCAAGTTTGTAGTAAAATCCCCACGTGTTCCCCATGTGCCTCGTATACCCATATAACGAAGATCTACTAAATCACTTTCATACCCGGTAGCCAATACAATATTTTTAGCCTTATACTCATCTGCACACCAGATATTATTTTCCTGCTTTATTTCTGTGGCCTCATACTTTACAACATCTATATTTTTAAGTAAAAATGCACACACTTCTTGTGCATCACAATCTCCTGCTTCGGGAAAGAGAAAACTGTCAAATTTAGTATGTATATTTAATGCTTGAAGTTTTGTTTGGTTGTAGTTCTCATATCTGTTTGTATTGAAAGGTTCATATACAGTAAATTTTTTCGCATCCTCTTCATCTTTAGGTATACGTATCACGCCTGTTTGATGAAAATACTCGGGACAGTTAGCAAGATAAAAATCTTTGGCAAAAGAGAAAGCCTCATTGGTAAGTCTCTGAAGTGAAGAATCCTTCCCTATCTTGGGAGAGACAAAAGCCCCGGCAGCCCCTGAACCACCAGAAGCAATGCCAGCTTTATCCAAGACCAGGACTTTTTGGCCTTTTTGGACAAGAAAATATGCAGCAGTTGCACCCGCTACACCTGCTCCTACAATGATAGTATCGTATGGAGCCATAGTCATATTATATAGTCTTTAACTATGGTAGTTAGGTGACTCTTTAGTTATCGTCACATCATGTACATGACTCTCTTTTAGTCCAGCAGAAGTAATCTCTACAAACTCTGCTTTATCCCAGAATACTTTGATGCTTTCTGAACCACAATAACCCATAGATGAACGAAGTCCCCCTACCATTTGGTGAACAACATCTGAAATGCGTCCTCTGTATGGTACACGTCCTTCAATTCCTTCTGGAACAAGTTTATCTGCTGCTGTTCCCTCTTGGAAGTAACGGTCTGTACTTCCTTTTGTCATCGCACCGATACTTCCCATACCTCTGTACTCTTTGAACTGACGTCCATTAAAAAGTATCATCTCACCTGGTGCTTCGTATGTACCTGCAAGTGCACTTCCAAGCATCACTGAACTTGCACCAACAGCTAGAGCTTTAGCAACATCTCCAGAGTATTTGATACCACCATCAGCAACCACAGGAACACCTGCTTTATTTGCCACTTCTGCCACTTCATCAATAGCAGAGATCTGAGGTACACCTACCCCTGCTACGATACGTGTTGTACAGATAGACCCAGGTCCTATACCAACTTTTACTGCATCAGCCCCTGCATCTATAAGGTCTTGTGCAGCTGCACCTGAAGCGATGTTCCCTGCGATCACATCTACATCAAGCGTTTTCTTGATGAGCTTCAGTGTATCGATGATACCTTGAGAGTGTCCATGTGCTGAGTCAAGTACGATAACATCTACACCTGCTTCAACTAAAGCAGTTGCACGATCAAGCTGACCCACACCAATTGCAGCTCCTACTCTTAAACGTCCATGTTCATCTTTGTTTGCATTAGGGAATTTTTCTCTTTTTTCGATATCTTTGATCGTTACGAGCCCCTGAAGTATATTATTGTCATCTACAAGCGGAAGTTTTTCTACTTTATGTTCTTGAAGTAATTTTGCTGCTTCATCAAGCGTTGTACCTACTTTAGCAGTGAAAAGTGGTGCAGCTGTCATTACATCTGCTATCTTTTGATTCATATCTGTGATGAAACGCATATCACGGTTCGTGATAATACCTACGAGTTTCATATTTTCATCTACCACAGGAACACCTGAAATTTTATATTCACCCATCACTGCATCTGCATCTGCAACCGTTTTGTCTGGTGAAATGTAGATAGGGTCAATGATGATCCCGCTCTCAGACTTCTTCACTTTTGTGATCTGTTTTGCCTGTGTCTCAATGTCCATGTTTTTATGGATAATACCTATACCACCTAAGTGTGCCATAGCGATA
>CBFHPE010000051.1:0-12493 GCA_965657515.1 Sulfurovum sp. | reverse complement strand
TGAACGTCCTCTAAGCTGGTTGTCTATACGTCTACTCTCATGTCTTTCTGTACCAAGTATCATCAGACCGCCAAGCTCTCTTACTTCATCATCTATCTTGATGTCAACCCCACGTCCCGCCATATTTGTAGCTACGGTCACTGCACCTTTATGTCCGGCATTCATGATGATCTCTGCTTCCTGTGCGTGATTTTTCGCGTTCAGCATATTATGAGGTATCTTCTCTTTTTTCAGTCTTTCATCTATCATCTCTGATTTTTCGATCGAAGCAGTACCGATCAGTACCGGTTGACCTTTGGCATTGAGTTCTTTTACCCTTTTTACTACGGCATCCAGTTTTTCACGTTCAGTATTATAGATAAGGTCATTTTTGTCATCTCTTGCTATAGGTACATTTGTAGGGATAGAGATAACATCCAATGAATAGATCTGTGAAAATTCGGTTGCTTCGGTTTGCGCGGTACCTGTCATACCTGCAAGTTTTTCATAGAGTCTAAAGTAGTTTTGGTAAGTGATCTCTGCAAGTGTCTGAGACTCTTCTTGTATCTGTACGTCTTCTTTGGCTTCAAGAGCCTGGTGTAGTCCTTCTGAGTATCTACGTCCTTCAGAGAGTCTTCCTGTAAACTCATCAACGATGACTATTTCATTGTTCTGAACCACATAATCTACATCTTTTTCAAAAATATAATGTGCTTTGAGTGCTTGATCCAGATGGTGAGAAAGTGCAGCATTTTCAAGAGAGTAGAGGTTCTCCACTTCAAAAAGATCTTGTGCTTTTTGTAGTCCATCTTCTGTCATGACAATCGTTCTATTCTTTTCATCAACGATGAAGTCCCCAGTGGTTTGCTCAGGATCACCTGGACGTGTATCTACTTTTTCTCCACGCTCCATCTGTTTTGCAATGATATTTGCTTGAGCATAGTGGTTGTGGTCACGTTGTGTTGGACCAGAGATGATAAGCGGTGTTCTTGCTTCATCGATAAGAATGGAGTCAACTTCATCCACAATGGCATAATTATGCTCTCGCTGTACTTTCTCTTCTTCACGTACTTTCATGTTGTCACGCAGGTAGTCAAAACCGTATTCGTTGTTCGTACCGTAAGTGATATCAGAACTGTATTGTGCTTTTCTTGTTTGTTCATCATTGAGTTCATCTGTGAGACAACCTACCGTGTAACCTAAGAACTTATAGAGCACACCCATCTCATCAGAGTCTCTTTTTGCAAGATAATCATTCACTGTAACAACATGTACACCTTTACCTGTCATGGCATTAAGGACAACTGCAAGTGTTGCAACAAGTGTTTTACCTTCACCTGTTTTCATCTCAGCGATGTTACCATCGTTAAGCACCATACCCCCGACCATTTGTACATCGTAGTGTCTCATGTCCAAAGTACGTTTTGCTGCTTCCCTTGTTATGGCAAAAGAGTCATATATCACATCTGATAATGTTTTTGCACCACTTTGTACCTCTGATCTTAGTGCACCAAATGCAGCTTTGAGTGCATCATCATCTAATGCCTCATACTGTGCTTCAAGTGCATTGATCTTTTTTACTTTTTTGAGATAGTTCTTAACGATTTTGTCATTTTGAGTGCCGAATATGTTGAGTACGCTTTTTATCATTGTCGTTTTGCCTAGTTATAAATTCCAATGATTTTATCTAAAATGTGATTAAGAGTCAGTTAACATTCTGCTATCTATATGTATGTAACTAGGCATATTTAAAAAATTAAATTTAAAAAAATGACCTTACCAAAGAAGATGATTTTTTCTATACTTCCTTTTATAAATTTAGTAGAGAAAAAAGGAGTTCAGAATGTTTGGCTGGTTTAAGCGAAGAAAAAAAAGTAAGAACATTGATGAACTGCAAACGCTAGCTAATGAGGATGATAAAGAGACACAATATCAGCTTTCTATGGCATATTATAGAGATACGAGTTTGGCAGAAAACAAGAAGAAGTCAAAACATATCTTCGAAAAAGTACCAGAGGAAGATAAATAAAGTGTTTGATCTATGCGATCTTTATAGACAGGAATTTGCACTGTTTTCCTGGTATAGGTCAGGAAAACTCACAAAGACACAATATCTCACATATATGAAACCTCTAGATAAAGCTATATCAGAATTAGAGATGGCTACACTTCGGGGCAATCAGATCTTTGAAAAAAGCATCTTTACTACGTTTTCAGAGACTAAAACATTAGAGAGCGATTGTCTATAGGACTTTAATTCTATCTGATCCTCAGTAATCATACTTTTTGTCTCATCCAAGTTCATATTTTGAACAACTCTTTTAACATCATCAAGTGCAGTGATAACACCAATCTCTTTGATCCTTGTCTGGTTTGCAATGAGGTGTGCATAGTAACGTATAAATAGCATGGTGGCTATTTTATTGTTGAGTGCATAAAAGGAGAGCATAAAGTTTGAACCCATTTCATCAAAAGAGGCAAAGTCTTCTATGCTTAGTTCACTCTTTTGCATCTCAAAACTTGTGATCTTTTGAAAGATTTCCGGTTTTAATCTTAGCGAGAAAAAAAGTCCTAAAATTTCATTTTTGTACTCACAGACTAAAAAGAGGTGAGAAGGGTGGAGTGCCCAGCTTGTAAACTGTTCCAATGATATCTGCGCAAAAGGGTGATTTGCGTTTTTATGCAGATCCATGTTGATATCTAAAAGTGTATCTATTCTGTCAGAATGTCTTACAGGATAGACTTTGAAATCCTCAAAATGCATCATGTTCGAGGGGAAGTTTAGAACAAGTTGTTTACTTTTCCCCAGAAGATTTACAACACCTGCTTGGCATATCTGTTCTTCTGCTTCTTGAATGGTGTAGGTATCCCAACAGGGTAAAACAGCTCCGGTCTCTTTTTGAAAATATTTTATGATAGAGACTTGTTTAGCTGCTTTGGGATGTGTTATGCCTCTTTCCCATTTACTTAGGGTACTGGTGTCCAGTGCTTCAAATAAATCTATATCATAGATATAAAGAGCATTGACAAGTTCCTCTTGCGTAAGTTTATTATGTTCTCGGCAGGATTTTAGGTATGTGTTAAACTTCATAATGAAAAATTATAACGAAATAACGATTATTTTTGTGAATAATTTTTGAATAAAATACTCCAGTATATAAAATAGTGTTTATCATCACAATTCAAGTCCTATTTTGGTATATTTCTTTAATACACTCTAGAGGAAAAGAATGAGACTACTGTCATTACTATTATTACTCTCATCTGTGCTTTTTGCCGGCATAGAATTACCAGAAAATTTTCAGGCAAATTTTGAACAGAAGATCACCAATACAAAGGGCAAAGTGATCCAGTATACAGGGAAAGTACTTTTTTCAGATAAAAGTCTTTTTAAATGGTCCTATATCTCACCGACTAAAAAAGAGGTTTGCACCGATGGTGTTGAGCTGCTTGTGGTAGACCATGATCTGGAACAGGTATCTACTTATTACATTGCAAAGGGGATTGATATCTCTAAAGTTTTAGATAAAGCAGAACCACACAGTCAGAGCATCTATGTGGCAGAGTATGAATCGAAGCACTATACTATACAGCTAGATAAGACAAAGAAGTTACACAGCATTGCATACTACGATGAATTGGATAATAAAGTACAAATTATATTTACAAATATGAAATATGGTAAAGGGAAATTGAAAAGTGGAAAAATGAAATGCAATTACCCAAATGTATATGATGTGATAAGAGGTTAATGATGAATGAATTGATAGAAAAAATACAAAATGATCCAACGCTTATGCTGATGACAGTGATGGCTGTGGTTGTCCTGCTTGTCATCGTACTTATTACTTTGATCTCTGCGATGAGAGTTAAAACCTATAAGAACAGATGGTGGAACACTCAGGTTGACAATAACGAAAAAGCAGAATACATCTCCGCACTTGAAAGTGAACTTCAATCCTATAAGATAAAAAATGCAAGTAATGAACAAGAGTTGTCACAGTTTGCAGAGACAAAAGAGACACTTAAGTCTACGAACGAAAGTTTCTTAGAACTTCAAGGAAGATTTAACGAGCTTGAAAAAGAGTTGAGTCAGACCAAGGCTAAACTAGAGAGTGCTGAGGCCATTTATGAAGCACTCTTGGTAGAACATAAAGAGTTAAAAGAACGGTATGAAGAGGTACTTGAAAGTAATAGTAGATATCGTACGAACAATGCTCGTCTATTGATAAAACTTGAGAGTGAAGAACGACATGCTTCTTCTCAAAAAGAGATGATGATCTCTCATAAACAAGAGATAAAAGATGAATTTGAAGCGATGGCAAAAAAGGTCTTTGAAGGAAACTCACAAAAATTTGCAGAATTTTCCAAAGAGAACCTTGATAACATGATCAAACCGCTTCAAACACAGATCACTGAGTTTAAAAAGCAGGTCTCAGATACATATGATTCTGAGAGTAGCGATAGAGCAGTATTGAAAAATGAGATAAATTCTCTTAAAGAGCTTAATGAAAAGATAAGTAAAGATGCTATTAACCTCACCAATGCACTTAAGGGAGAAAGTAAACAACAGGGTGTCTGGGGTGAAATGGTACTTGAACATGTGCTTGAAGCTTCTGGATTACGCAAAGGTTATGAGTTTGAAAGGGAAGTCTCTTTACGCACAGATGATCATGAAGTACTTAGACCGGATGTAGTTGTTCATTTACCTGATGACAGAGATCTTATCATCGATGCTAAGACCTCTCTGGTTGCTTATGAACGTTATGTCAACGCAGAGAATGAAGAGAGTAAAGCACAGTATTTAAAAGCACATTTAGACTCCATACGAACCCATGTATCAGAACTTTCAAAAAAGAACTATGAACGTCTTAAAGAGGTTAATACACTGGATTTCATCTTTATGTTCATGCCTATAGAAGGGGCGTTGGCAGTTGCGCTTGAACATGATAACAGTATTTATGACAATGCCTTTAAGAACAAGATACTCCTCGTAGGACCTACAACACTTCTTGTGGCTATGAGAGCGGTTGAAAACGTATGGAAGTTTGAGCGTCAAAATCAAAATGCGCAAGAGATAGCCAGAAGAGCAGGGTCTATGTATGATAAATTTGTCGGTTTCTCTGAAGATCTGATGAAAATATCTAAACAGATAGATGGGATTCAGGGAAGTTTTTCTGCTGCACGTAATAAATTGAGTGATGGTAAAGGAAACCTTGTAGGACAAGTGCAGAAACTCAAAGAGTTGGGAGCACAGACCAGCAAGAAGATACCTAAAGAACTCCGTGGAGATAAAGATGCATGATCAAAAAGTGACCTACACTAAGAAAATAGCTGAATATCAGAAAAAAGCGTCAAAAGTTTTCAAAAAAAACGGCAATATTGAACGTAAATTCTATGAAGAAGAGTCTCTGAAATTACAATACGAACTTGTAAAACTTCAAAAGTGGGTGATTGATAACAATAAACGTCTTTTAGTTCTTTTTGAAGGGATGGACACAGCTGGAAAAAGTTCTACCATTAAAGAGTTCAATAATTATTTGAACCCTAGAGAAGCACGCTCAGTAGCATTACCAAAACCCAACTCAAAAGAGTTGGGACAGTGGTATTTTCAGCGCCATTTAAAACAGATTCCAAATGCCGGAGAGATAGTTTTCTTTGACAGATCCTGGTACAACAGAGCAGGTATAGAACAGATATTTGGATTTTGTACCCAAGAACAGCATGACCACTTTTATAGACAGGTTAACGGTGTAGAAGAGATGCTTATAGATGATGGGGTACTTTTTTTTAAATTTTATCTCAACATTTCTCACCAAACACAGGCGAACCGGATCAAAGACAGGGAAAATGACAGATTAAAAAGTTGGAAACTCTCAGATCTTGACTATAAGTCACATGCTGCTTATGATCAGTATGAAGTACTACGCGATAAAATGTTTAGTATCTCAGGGACCCAGCATGCTCCATGGTGTGAACTTGATGCGAACGATAAAAAAAGAGCCCGCATCAATGCAGTGCGATATATGCTTTTAAATATTGATTATGAAGGTAGAGACCAAGAAGTCATTACCGGTGTGGATAAAAAAATAGTTAAATTACATTACAAAGGAGAATATAATGGCAAATGTAACAATATGGCATAACCCAAGATGTGGTAAATCTAGAGATGGATTAAAATTGCTAGAAGAGAAAGGCATAGATGCAGAGGTAGTAAAATACCTTGATACACCTCCAACCAAAGATGAGCTTGTTGAGGTACTCAAAATGCTTGGTATTAGTGCTAGAGAACTGATGAGAACCAAAGAAGCTATCTATAAAGAGTTGGATCTTAAAAATGAAAATGATGAAGATAAACTTATAGAAGCTATGGTGGTAAATCCAAAGCTTATTGAGAGACCTGTTGTGATAAAGGACGGAAAAGCGGCTATAGGACGTCCTCTTGAAAACATCGAAGCAATATTAGATTAATACATTTTAGCAGCTAAAAACGACAGGTCTATAGTCAACTTGAGCTAATACAGCATCTGGTTCTCCCTGCAGCGGTAGGAGAAAATTTCTAATATTTATTAGTAATAATAAGTGTTTTTTATTTTCTTCTGTAAAAGTGTTATTAATATTATTTGCATTTGAAATACATTTACAAAGCGGCTTTTTTAGAAAGCCCTGTAATACTTCAATAAAGCCATCAATTCTTTTTATCTCAGCATAAAGCTCTTTTCGTGTCATATTGACCTCCTTATAAAATAAACCTCTATATATCTTAATTATAGATCATTTTTGAAGAGAAAATAAGGGCAAATTTGGAAAAAATATTTTTAAAATATGACTAGTTAAAATACTGAATATTTTTCACTTTCAGCACATTATGATAAAATCGCAACAATATATACAATATACAAGGAACACACTTGCTTAGTACAGTAAATTTAACACAACGTTACGGAAAGAGAGTACTTTTCGACAAAATAAACATCACTTTAGATATAGGTAAACGCTATGGGCTTATAGGAGCAAATGGTGCAGGAAAATCGACATTTATTAAAATCCTTTCTGGTGAGATAGAGCAGAGTGATGGTGAAGTACAACTTCAGCCGGGACTTAAGCTTGGAGTACTTGGACAGAACCAGTATGCTTTTGAAGAGTATACTCTTAGCGATGCAGTACTTTATGGAAACAAAAAACTTTTTGATGCGCAAAAAGAGAAAGAGAAACTCTACATGGAGGGGGACTTTGAAGATGATGCTGTTAATGCACGTCTTGGTGAACTTGAAATGATCTGTGCAGATGAAGACCCTACGTATGAGTCAGATGTCAAGATAGAAAAACTACTTGAAGCACTTGGTTTTCCTTCTGCTCAACATGGTGAACTTATGTCTTCACTTACAGGTGGCGACAAGTTTAAGATCTTACTGGCACAGGTACTCTTTTTAAAGCCGGATGTTCTACTTTTGGATGAGCCTACCAACAACCTCGATATGGAGACCATTTCATGGTTGGAAGAAGAGCTTAAACGTCATGAGGGAACACTGCTTGTTATCTCTCACGACAGACACTTCATCAACGGGGTGGTAACACATATTCTTGATCTTGACTTTCAAAATATTCGTGAGTTTACAGGAAACTATGATGAGTGGTA
Organism: Sulfurovum sp.; assembly: GCA_965657515.1. GTDB lineage: Bacteria > Campylobacterota > Campylobacteria > Campylobacterales > Sulfurovaceae > Sulfurovum. Next base: position 4,875 of record CBFHPE010000051.1, on the reverse strand, counting down.
TATCGCTGCAAATCTCATAGCTAAACAAGCAGAGACAGACAGAAATAAAGCACTTAAAGAGAAAGAGGAGCTTGAAGGGTTCATCGCGAGATTCTCGGCAAATGCATCTAAAGCAAAACAAGCAACATCTCGTCAAAAACAACTTGATAAGTTAGATGTTCAAGCCATAAAACTCTCTTCTCGTCGTGACCCATCTATCATGTTCAAAGCACATAGAGATACGGGTAATGAGGTACTTGAAGTAGAAGGACTCTCTAAGAGTTATGATGGAGAAAAAGTATTTGAAGATCTGACATTCAAGATCAACCCGGGTGAGAAGATAGCGCTTATAGGTACGAACGGTGTAGGAAAAACAACACTGCTTCAAATCCTTATGGGAGAGTTGCAAGCAGATGCTGGAAAGTACAACTGGGGTCAGACAATTGCGCACAGTTATTTCCCTCAAAATACCACAGACCTTGTGGTAGGTGATGAAGAACTTCCTCAGTGGATACAAGGTTTTGATCCTAAATGGCACATAGATGACATCAGAAAAACACTTGGACGTATGCTTTTCTCCGGAGAAGAACAGAAGAAGAAGGTCAATGCCTGTTCAGGTGGAGAAAAACACCGTGTTATGCTCTCTAAGATCATGATGGACTCTTCAAACTTCCTGGTCATGGATGAGCCGAACAACCACCTTGACCTTGAAGCGATCGTTGCCCTTGGTGAAGCACTACATAACTATAAAGGCGGAGTGATCTGTGTCTCTCACGATAGAGAACTAATTGATGCATTTGCTAACCGTATTATTAAATTTAACGAAGACGGAACAGTGACCGATTTTGAAGGTGACTATGAAGCTTTCGTGGAGCAGCACGGACACTAATAAACTTTTTGAGGAGTTAAAATGTTAATAGATTTTAAAGATCAGGCTGCAACAGACCGCTACAAACTGATGTCACAACTTGTGATCCCCCGACCTATCGCATGGATAGTGACAGAGGGAGAAGTAGTGAACATCGCTCCTTTTTCTTACTTTACACCTCTCTCCTCAGATCCTGCCTCGATGATAGTCTCCATAGGACATAGACCTGATGGAAGACCAAAAGATACCCTTAGAAACCTTCGTGAGTCTAAAAAATGTGTTGTGTGTATCACAGATGAGAGTAAACTTGAGATGATGCATCTCAGTTCTAAAGGCTTGGATCCTACACAGAGTGAAGCAGAAGTATTTGATATCCCCACTAAAAAGGTCTTGGATGATTTTCCACCTATGGTAGAAGGGATAAAAACAGCATTTTTCTGTGAATATCTTCAGGAAGTGGAGTTAAAGGGAAGTAAAACGATTCCTATGATACTTGAGATCAAACATTTATATGTTGATGAGACGATCATATCAGATAAAGAGAGAATGACTATGGAACTTGATGCCATAGCCAGAGTAGGTAGATCATATGCCAAACTTGGCGAGGAGATGCAGGCACCTCCTATACCTTAGTTTATATTTGTAAAGACAGTTTGTACATCTTCATCGTCTTCCAGTTTGTCGATGAGCGTATCTAACTCTTCGATCTGCTCGTCATTCAGTTCTACAGGTGTATTGGCGATGTATTCTAACGTTGCTTTTTTAACTTCAACATTCATGTCTTCCAATGCTTTACTCAGTTCACCAAAGGCAGTAAAGTCACCGTAAACTCTTACAATGTTGATATCATCACCATCTTCTTGAGGTTCAACATCTTCTTCTATCTCTTCAAGTCCAAAGTCGATAAGTTCTAGTTCTAACTCTTCAAGGTCCATCTCATCTGTTTTGTTAAATACAAAAACACATTTACGTGTAAACATGAAGTTCAGTGAACCAGATGTAAGCATTTCTCCACCGTTTCTAGCCAGAATGGCTTTTACATTGGCAACTGTTCTTGTGTTATTATCTGTAGCACACTCTACGATCATCTGCACCCCATGTACAGCTTTTACATCATAGGTAAGTTCTTTAATGTCTGCACCATCTTTAGCCGCAGCTCTTTTGATCGCTGCATCGATGTTGTCTTTAGGCATGTTTTGCGCTTTTGCATTAAGAATGGCAGTACGAAGTTTAGGGTTCATATCTGGGTCCATACCACCGTCTTTGGCTGCCATGGTAATGATCTTACCTAGTTTAGGGAAAACTCTTGACATCGTTCCCCATCGTTTCATTTTTGCTGCTTTTCGGTACTCAAACGCTCTACCCATATCTTTGTCCTTCGTATATAATTGCCGTTATTATACTGCTAAGTGCCTTTAAAGTTTAGGAGTGTATATTGCTCTCATGAAATTAGATGAATTAAAATTAACTAACCCATACCTAGAGCTGCCAGATGAGTGTTATGATAAGGTAACACCAACACCTCTAATGAACCCACACCTTATACATGCAAACAAATTTGTAGCAAAAACACTCAATATAGATGAAAGTGAACTTCAAACCGAAGACTTTGTGAAGTTTCTCAATGGTCAGCATGAAGTAGAAGGTTCAGATACATTTGCCATGTGTTATGCCGGACATCAATTTGGACATTTTGTACCTAGACTTGGTGACGGCAGGGCGATCAATATCGGTACGATAGACAAGTATCATCTACAGCTCAAAGGTGCAGGTATAACAGAGTATTCACGTAATGGTGATGGACGTGCTGTGTTGCGTTCAAGTATAAGAGAGTACCTTATGAGTGAAGCGATGCAGGGTTTAAGTATACCCAGTACACTTTGTTTGGGACTGATAGGCTCTGAGCATAAAGTAAGACGTGAAAAGATAGAAAAAGGCGCCATCGTCTGTAGGGTTAGTACTTCATGGGTGCGTTTTGGTACATTTGAATATTATGCCTTCCATGGTATGTTTGAAGAGTTGGAAGCATTAGCAGACTATGTCATAGAAGAGAGTTTCCCACACCTTATAGGCAGAGATGATCCATATACCATGCTATTTAATGATGTAGTGGTTATCACTGCTAGACTAATGGCGCAGTGGATGTCTGTAGGCTTCAATCACGGTGTAATGAATACAGACAATATGTCAATAGCAGGGCTAACCATAGACTACGGTCCCTATGCATTTTTGGATGATTTTAAACATGATAATGTTTGTAATCATACAGATGTACATGGACGTTACAGTTACAGTAATCAGCCTGCCATTGCAAAGTGGAATCTTCAGTCACTTATGAAAGCATTGAGTCCTCTGACCACCATAGAAAAAATGGAAAAACCTTTGTCTATGTTCGATCAGATCTATACTAGGTATTTGCATTACTATATGTGTAAAAAACTTGGGCTTGAGGGTACAGTAGAAGGTGATCCCGAACTCATAGATGATATGTTTGACATGCTGGAAAAATTGAATGTTGATTACACTGTATTTATGCGTACACTGAGTCATTATGAGGGGGATAGGGAAGCATTACTCTCTACAGGACTTTACCATGAACCTATGCACGTATGGCTAGACAGATATGATGAACGTATCAAGACTATAGATAAAGCAGAACGTAAAAATCAAATGTTAGGGGCAAACCCAAAGTATGTACTTAAAAACTATATGCTGCAAGAAGCGATAGATGCAGCCGAAGATGGAGACTTTTCTGTGGTTGAGGATCTTTTTAAAATAGCTCAGGATCCTTTTTCAGAACATTCCGGATTTGAAAGATGGGCAGGGGTCACACCTGATGTCTTTAAAAATAAGAAGTTAAGTTGTAGTTCTTAGTGGATATAATTTTAAAAATTATTAAGGGATGACAGATGACTTTAGAAGAGTTACAAACCATGATCAGAGAAGAAGTAGGAGTACTTGTCTATTTCTCCGGAGAGCACTGTAATGTATGCCATGCACTTAGACCTAAGTTTAAAGAATTCTTTGATGCTGAATTCCCACAGATAAAACAGGTATATCTTGATGCACATGAACATGCGGATATCTCTGCAAACTACTCTGTTTTTTCTGTACCGACAATGTTGGTGTTTTTAGATGGTAGGGAGTTTATACGTGAGGGAAGGGCTGTGAGTATGCATAAAATGACGGAGCAGTTAAGACGTCCGTATGGGATGATGACGGAGTAGTTTATATTTTGAAATATCAACAGTGAATTAATGCTGTAAATATCCTTTTTAATTAGAGTCTGGCGTTGTTTACCTGTGTCACTTTTTTCTATTTTGTACTGCGACAAAATAGAAAAGAGTAACCAAAAAAGCGCCTGCGGCATACATTTCAATAAAAAAGCGCAAGCGACATAAATATTATAAAGAAAATGTTAATGACTCGTTCAAATTCCATAAATGTAGATTAATATGAAATTGGCGATAGCCTAGGCATTATAAAAAAGAACTGTCATGGCGAACGCCCTTGAAAGCGAAGCGATTCGAGAGTCATGACGATTTTTTTGCTTCGTTTTTTTTAAAAAAAATGATGAGAGAAGCAACACTTCGATTAGAATGGAATGGAATTCTAAGTAAAAGGAAGAAAGAAGCGTTTACTTTCAACTTCCTAGAAGGAGATGGAGATATTTCTATTACTGTTTCGTAATAATAGAAATGTTCTCAAACCCTTTGGTCTTTAGGATATCGATGATGTCTACAAAATAACGAAATTCTGAACTTTTATCCATACGTAATGAAATAAGATCTTTTTTAGGATCAAGTTTTACAAGTTTTTCTTTGATGAGGTCAAGTGTGAGTATATATTCATCGTATGATTATATAACTTTTTTATCTACAGCGATCTGTATACTCTTTTTCTCTTCACTCTTTTTAGAACTTGATGATGGTAGATCTACTTGTATACTTTTATTTTTAACAAAAGTAGAGGTAGCCAGGATGATAACTAGAAGTACAAGAACAATATCAATGAATGGTACGACATTC
>CBFHPE010000050.1:0-12654 GCA_965657515.1 Sulfurovum sp. | reverse complement strand
TTCCCATTCAGCTTGTGTATGATTTCTAGCAAATTTAACACCAGAAAATCTACAATATTTACGAAACTTCTTTTTGAGGATCTTTGATCCTTTTTTAACACTTGCATATGAAACTGTCACTATACAGATAATTATAAAGAAGAAATGAGACATGTAGTCAACAACTTTTTCATATGGATCTTCTATATTTGATACTAAAGTATATCTATGTATTGAAATGAGAAGAAGGATATGTCTGAAATATTTTTAAAATAATGATTAGTTAATAAGAGAGGAGAAAGTTGTTTGGAAAATCATGAAGTATTTGGTGGGCAAAGTGCCCACCAGAGTTATATTAACACTCTAGGTCTTCACCATCTAGTGCATACTCATATGCAAATTCAAATAGATGCTCTGTCCATTTTTCTTTATATTTAGTCAAATCTGGGCAAATTTCTTTTACTTTTGCTTCAAATGTTCCAGCTTTATAAAGTTCTTCCCACTCTTTTTGTTTTAAAACTTTAGTGAAATCTGTAGCAATTTTATCACCACACTGACCTTTGATCTTTTTAGTGTAGATCTTTTGACCTTTACTGATGCTTCCAGCTGCTGATGCTGTTGTTGAGATTACTGCAAGACCTAATAGTGCTGCTACTGCCAATTTGATTACATTTTTCATTTTATTCCTTTTTTTAATGATAATTGAATACTAACATAATGTTTGTGAATTAATTGTGTATATCTGATGTATTTAATGAATTTTATTTATTTTTATTACTATATTGCATAAATTACATATTACTTCCACATTTTCCTGCTTCACACTTCATTTGAGGTAGATCTTTTTTTGGTGCCTGTTTTGTGTTGTCAGATGCACACTTGGTGCTAAGTCTACTATTTTCTACCACTCTTACACAATTATAGAGTTCTTTGGTCGTCGTAGCTGAAAGTACACACTCTCGTCTGTCATCATCTTCTCTAAGTTGATTAAGGATGTTCATTTTCTTTTTTACCAGGACTGCAGATCCATCTACCATACTTGCACCACATTTACCGGGACCACATTTCATTCCACCTTCTGTTATGGATTCTTTTTTTTCTCCTGAACAGCCGGTAAGTAGCGTAAATGTACATACAAGAGCGAAAGTTATTTTTAATTTCATATTTAATGATCCTTTGTTAAGAGGTATTTCTCATACATATCATAAAAGATAGGTATGAGTAAAAGACTTAGTATGGCAGAGCTGACTACCCCACCTATCATAGGTGCTGCTATACGCTGCATGACTTCGCTTCCTACACCTGTGTTATACATGATAGGAAGTAACCCTGCCAATATGGCAAAAACAGTCATAAGTTTAGGTCTTACTCTTTGTACAGCTCCATCATAGATGGCATCTGAAAGGTGTTTTCTGTTAAAGTCTCTGCCTACTTTAGTTTTCATCTCTTCTACACTCTCCTGCAAGTAGACTATCATGACAATGGCAGTTTCTGCTGCAACGCCTAAAAGTGCCAAAAAACCGACAATAACAGCTATGGACATATTGAAATTTAACATATCAATGTAGACAAGTCCTCCAAAAAGAGCAAAAGGCAGCGTGAAAAAAACGATGAGTGTCGGAACCATTTTACCTAACGCAAAGTAGATGAGTACAAAGATCACTAACAGTACTGTTGGCACAATCCATTTTATTTTCTGCATCGCTGACTCTAAATACTCGGATTGACCTGCCCATTCCAAGTAATAACCGGCAGGAAGTTTTAAGTCTTCAAGTATCAGCATGGCTTGTTCTTTATATTTGGTAGCAGATATACCTGTCTGTGGTGTAATGTAGACAAAGGTCACTGGAGTTGCCATTTCAGACTTTATCACTGAAGCACTTTGACGGTAATTGATGTTTGCAAAGGTAGAGAGTGGTACAAACCCCAGTGGTGTCTTGACTTGAATTTTTCGAATATCATCAAGATTTCTGCGCTCTTCTTCTTCAAAACGAAGAGCGATAGGGTAACGTTCCAATCCTTTATACATAGTAGTTATTTTTTTACCACCGATAGCTGCAGAAGTATACTCCTGTATAAGTGACTTGGAGATGTTGTAATGTTGTAAGGCTTCAGTATCTATGTCAATATCTATGAAAAAACCAGCTGAAGCCTGATCTGAGAAGACAGACTGTGTACCTTTTAAACTACGCAGTTTAGCTTCTATCTGTTGTGCAACATCCTGCAGACCATCTGCATCTTTACCATAAAGTTTGATGCCTATGGGTGTCCTGATACCAGAAAGAAGCATATCTATGCGGCCACGGATAGGGTAGGTCCATGAGTTGACCAGACCGGGAACTTGTAAAGCATCTTCCATTTCTGCCATAAGTTTATCATGGGTCATCCCTTCTCGCCATTGGGATTTTGGTTTAAATGTAATGATGGTTTCTATCATCCCAAGAGGTGCAGGGTCAGTAGGGGAATTTGCCCGTCCACCCTTACCAAATACTGTATCTACTTCAGGAAAACTTTTAAGGATCTTATCAGTTTTTTGAGTCAGTATTTTACTTTGATCTACAGAGATCCCATAAGGTGTCACAGGCATATACATAACGGTCTGTTCATTAAGCATCGGCATGAATTCCCAGTTTAACTTTTGGTAGAGAGGAAGAGCAAAAGAAAGTCCTCCAACAGCCAGTACGATTATGAGGTATTTGAGCTTTAATCCATAGACCAATATCGGATGATAGAGCCATATAAAGAAGCGATTGAGAGGATTTTTTGACTCAGGAATGATCTTACCTTTTACAAAGTAGATCATGAGTACAGGTACTAAAGTAATAGAAAGAACGGCCCCTGCAGTCATGGCAAAGGTTTTTGTAAATGCAAGAGGTGAAAAGAGAAGTCCTTCCTGTCCTGAAAGTGCAAAGATAGGTAAAAAGGAGACAACCACAAGTGCCAAAGCAAAGAAGATGGGTCTTCCTACCAACTGTGAAGATCTGATGATGACATCGATACGTTCAGAATTGGTGATATCTCTTCCTTTCTCCTCTTCCATTTTATGTATGGCTTTATGGGCATTTTCTATCATAACGATGGAGGCATCCACCATGGCCCCGATGGCTATGGCAATACCTCCAAGACTCATGATATTTGAACCGATACCAAAAAGTTTCATAAGTAAAAATGGCAGAGCTATGGTTAAAGGAAGCACGATCAGCATAATGAGTGTTGATCGAAAGTGCATTAAAAAGAGACCGATGATGATAATGACGATGATACTCTCTTCAAGTAGGGTAGTTTGCAGGGTTTTAATGGCAGCTTCTATGAGTCCTGAACGGTCATAGGTCGTAACAACTTCAACATCGTCTATCTTAAGTTCATCCATTTTGGTTTCTATACGTTTAATGGCGGAGTAAACATCCTCACCATAACGTACCATAACAATGCCACCAACCACTTCACCTTCACCATTAAGGTCAGCCATCCCTCGACGTGCTGCAGGAACCATCTCGACTCGACCTAGCTGTGCTAAAGTGAGTGGAACACCATCTTTAGTGGTGACTACAAGGTCACGTATCTCATCGAGATCTTTTATGTAGCCTTTGGCTTGTACCATCCATTCAAAACCATTTTGAATGACGATACGTCCACCTGTATCGTTATTATTCATTTGAAGGGTTCTAGATATGTCGCTAATGGAGAGGTTATACTGTACCAATGCATCATTGTTCACTGTGATTTGATAGGTAGGTACAAATCCACCGATACTTGCAACTTCAGAGACCCCATCTACACCCATGAGTGCATACTTATAATAATAGTCCTGTAGCGTTCTAAGTTCATCAAGGGTTTTTGTTTTTGATGTTAGAGCGTACTCATATGCCCAACCCACACCAGATGCATCAGGTCCAAGTGTTACTTCCATACTATCTGGTAATTGACTTTGTATGGATGCAAGCTGTTCAAGTACACGTGATCTTGCCCAGTAAAGGTCTGTACCTTCTTTAAAAATGATATAGATCAGTGCATTTTCATAGACAGAAAAACCACGTACAGTCTCAATATTTGAGATAGCAAGAAACTGTGAGACCAAAGGGTACGTTCCCTGATCTTCTATGATCTCAGGACTTTGTCCTTTCCATGTGACCTGAACAATCACTTGCGGAGGAGAGAGATCAGGAAGTGCATCAAGAGGAGTGTTCTTCATAGCCCAGATGGACCCCACAATGATGAAAAGGGTAGACATCAAAACCAAAAAACGATTTTTAACAGAAAATGCGATTAATTTTTCAATCATTTACTGTCCCTTAATAGATGCCATTAATTTGTGCATCTGAATCCATCATAAAGAGTGCATTATTGACTACAGTATCAGAACTGTTTAATCCTTTAAGTATCTCAAAATTTTTATTGTCTAGTGGCTTGAGTTCTATCTTAACAGGCTCATATTCACCTTTAAATTCTGTAGCAAGGAAAGCGTACCATATGCCATTCTTGCGTATGGCTGCTGTTCTTGGGATAACTAAACGGCTTTTGTCTGATGCTGATGCATGCAACTTCACATACATACCGGGTTTTAATACCTCATTTTCATTATTAAGTATCAGTCTTAGTGTTGCAGTAGCCTCTTTTGGATCTAGCATAGGGTAGAGGATTGACCTTTCTGCCTCATATACTTTGTTCATACCTTTTGGAAGTATTTTGAAGTTTAGCAAAGTGTCCAGTTTGTTCAATTCATTTTGGAACAGTTTTATCTCTGCCCAGACCTTGTCGAGATTAACAATTTGAAAAAGTCTTTTTTTAGCATTAAAAGATGAACCTTGGTTAATGTTCTTTTCAAAGATCCATCCTGATATAGGTGCATATATCATGGTAAATTCATCTACTTTACGCTCTTTTTTTATCTGGTCTATCTCTTTTTGACTGACACCAAGAAGTGAGAGCTTTGACATTGCAGATTGGAGCATACCAGGAGATGCATGATTCATATTGTAATTGAGAGAATTCAAGTAGTCTAGTTTTGCCTGATATACTTCTGGAGAGTAAACTTTGGCTAAAAGTTCACCTTGTATTACTTTTTTGTACAAGGTGTCTGCATAGAGAGTATCTACGTATCCAGTATACCATGCAAGTACATCCACTTTACGTGAATCTTGTGCCACTATGTAGCCGAAATTCACTTGTTTTTGAGAGCTTGTCATTTGTTTCACTTGTACAGTTTTAACATTAAAGAGCTGTTCTATGGTAGCTTTTTGTTCGCGCATTGGTTTACTGGGAATTTTTTTTGACATAGATATATCACCTGATGCACATTTCCCCGCTTCACATTTCATTTGGGTTTCAGAAATTAATGTAAGAGGTAATAGAAGTATAAATATCATTTTTAACATTAGAGTGCTCCAGTGAGAGATTTAAGTTTTGCATCGGTTCTTAGGTACTCAGCTTTGATGGAGGTAAGTTCTTCTTCAAGGGCCAGTTTCTGGTCTAAAAGACTAGTATATGTAAAGAGATCACCACCTCTTTGAATTCCTGATTGGCTTAGTTCAAACATATGTTCAAGTTGAGGCAAGCTTTCATTTTTTATGATCTTATATATTTCATAGGCTTCTGTTAGTTTTGCATACATGATCTCTATATCACTGTATAGAGAAGACCTATAATCCAAGGAAGCGCTTTTGGCAGCCAATATCTCTTTACGGGCTGATTCTGTATTGAGCTCTTCCGTACCGTAAAGAGGGTAAGAGAAACCTACGGTAATAGAAGTGTAATCCTCAAATTCAGCACGATGAAAATAACCCATTTTTACATAGGGATCGGGGTTTGTACTTAACTCCTGTATGGTTTTATTAGCTGAAGCGACATTTTGTTGTGAAAGTTTCATACGATAGGCTGGATTGTTATCTATTTTTGAAAGGTAGCTATTCAAAGGTTTTGGTGCTTTGATCTTAAGGGTATCGGAGAGGGAACCGATTTCTCCCTGTATCAGATAGCCTAGCCTTGATTTTTGGCTTTTTAATATCGTTTTATAACGCTGAGCTCGTATTTTAATCTTAGAAAGGAGTAGGGATGCTGACATAGAACTTGTATGGCTTTTAGTTTGTGTAGAAGCATAAGAGGTATAGAGTTTGATATTTTGATTTGCTACAGATCTATATCTGTTAACAATGGCTATACGCTCTTCAAGTTCTTTTATAGTGTAAGCTGTCATACGTATCTCTTCAGCCAGTTTGACCTTTGCTGCATCATAAGAGTCAAGGATAACATCTTTTCTGGCCACTGTATATATTCTACGAGCATCAAGTTTACCAAACCATGGGAATTTCTGTTTAAAATTCACGGCTTCATACTGCATAGGCTCCAATGAACGGTTAGAGGGATCATCAAAACGAATGTTATTAATAGTAAAAGAGATATCTGGATTAGAAAAGTTTTGACTTGCTTCTATTTGTGTATTCATGGCAGATAAACGGTGTTCTATCATTTGGAGGGAAGGGTGTTTATCCAGAGATCGTTCTATAAGCTGACTAATACTTTGTGCATAGATCATACCTGTGAAGTAGAATGAAAAAATTGCAATGCGCATAATGACTCCTAATATAGTAGCAATATTCTACTCATGAAGTGTGCATTAACTGTGCATTAAAATGGGCATAAATACATTGAAAATAAGCTATAAAAACTAAATAATTATATTTAATCAATAGATTTACTTGACATTATAATTTTTTTTGGTTAGAATACGCACATAAATTAAATAAGCACTTGTAAAAACCCTAGAAGTTTACATTGGACAAGGGCATTTATTTATTTTTCTTGGAGATTTGTTGTCTCCCCCTATATTGTTAATGGAAATCTGAGAAAAATATGTGAATGTAGTAAACCACTCTAGGGTCTTTAGAGGTGCTATGAGCATTTAATATTATATATGAAACACCTATTTAAGGAACTGTGATGTCACAAACTTGTCCAATCTCCACCAGAAGAGTCGATTCAAACATGGTTAGAATTATCTCTTTTCAAGTTGCACTTTTTACTGTTATACTTCTTCTTACACAAGAGAGCATTTTTGCACTTATACTTTTATTTGATTTTTTTATGAGAACGTTACGTCAGCAGAACTTTAGTCCTTTTCACATGGTTGGAAAATTTATCTTGGACGGATGGGGTATTGCTCCTAAATTATGTGATGAATCACCAAAAAGATTTGCACTCTTCCTTGGATTGGTCATTTCACTCTTTTTGGTAGTGTTCTATGCAGCAGGATTTACAGCATTTGCTACTGCAATAGCCATTATACTTTTAATTTGTGCCTTACTTGAGACTTTATTCGACTTTTGTATAGGATGTAAGATATACTACGCAATTCAAATCATGAATGCTATGAAAGACCATAGACGTTCATAATCTTCTGAGCCTAGGCTCAATGAAAAGGTTTTTAACTGATGGTAGGAATATCGAGTAAAACTGTCTATGCAATCGCTGCACTTCAAGAACTGGGTGAGATACAAGAAAGAGAAGTACTAAAGATCAAAGAGATCGCTGCAAAAGCATCTATACCTCAAAACTTTTTGGAACAGATACTGCTTGAACTCAAAAAGCAAGGCCTTCTCACGAGTATCAAAGGTGCACACGGCGGGTATAAACTAGCTAAAGACCTTAAAGATATTACGCTTAAAGATGTTGTAATTATTTTGGAATCAGATATATTTGGAGATATTTCCCAACCTGATAATAAAGGCTTGCAACTCTTTTGGGATGACCTGAAAACAGATGTTTCAAAAGCATTTGAAATACCTCTGTCAGAACTTAGAAACTACCAACTTAAAGCCACTGAAACACTGAATTATTCTATATAGGAAGAACGACCATGAATACCCCAACAGATTTTGAACATTTTAATACCCTACTTGTACATAATGTAGGTTCAAGAGTAGGGCCTATAGCACCTACTATCACACCTTCTGCTGCATATGGATATCAGGATGCACAAGAAGCAGAAGGCATATTTGCTGCTGAAGTAAATAAACCACTTTACGCAAGAGTTGGTAATCCGACAAATGCCAAATTAGAGGGCATAGTAGCCAAGATGGAAGGTGGCTTTGGTGCCATTGCCACTTCATCTGGTATGGGTGCTATCTCTATGGTATGTTCAGCTTTTTTAAATTCAGGTGATGAACTGCTTTGTATAGGTGGTTTCTTTGGTGGAACATATTCACTGGTGAATGAAACATTGGCACGTTTTGGTGTGACTAACTCATTTTGTGAAGTGGATGACTTTGAACATATAGAGAGTACATTAAAACGCGGTATCAAGATGGTGATCTTTGAATCTGTAGGTAATCCAAGTCTTACGCTTCCTGATGTTCAGAGAATCATTGACCTGTGTAATCAATATGAAACGATAGTAATGATAGACAATACTGCTACACCACTTCTGCTTAGACCTTTAGAGATGGGGGCAGATGTTTCTGTACACTCTTCTACAAAAAATATGTCAGGACACTCAGCAGCCTTGGGTGGTATCGCAGTATTTAGAGCAGTAAAAGAAGAGGGTGATAAACTTCTGAATGTTAAGTACGCTGATGTACATAAAATAGTTAAAAAAATGGGTAAAAAAGCCTTTATTCCTATTTGTAAAAAACGTGCGATCCGTGACTTTGGTATGACTGCCAATGCCTTTGGCTCATTTATGACCATGACAGGGTTGGAGACACTTGCATTAAGAGTAGAACGTATTAATCAGAGTGTTGAAAAAGTAAGTGCCATTTTGGATGAAAAACTTCCAGAGGGTGTAAGTGTAAACCACCCATCTCTTCCATCCAGTCCTGATAATGCACGATACAAGTCAGATTTTGCACAAGGGTGTGGACCTTTGCTCAGCATTGACTGTGGTACAAAAGAGAGAGCGTTTACTTTACTGAATAATCTCAAATTGGTTATTTTAACGGCAAATATTGGAGATAATAGAAGTCTAGCATTACATATGACAAGTACAATATATTCAGATTTTGATGAAGAAGCAAGTAATTTCTTAGGTGTACATGAAGGTCTTATCCGTGTTTCTATAGGATTGGAAGATCCTAAAGCTATTGCAGAGGACTTCTTGCAAGCAGCAAATGCCATATAATTAAATTATTATGGTGTTTCATACTTTCTTACGTATACTTATAGTTTTAACCCTTATCTCTTTTTGGCTTGAAGCCAGTTCAGAGTCAAAGGGTCTATCCCATCTTAATACCATCAGATCAAATGCCGGACTTATAAAGTTGAAACATAATCCTGCTTTAGAAAAAGCTGCCTGGGCACATGCCAAATATCTCATTTTAAATCAGGTTTATGGTCATTATGAAAAGCGCGACAGCATGGGTTATACTGGAAGTACACCTGCTCAGCGTGTTGTAAAAGCCGGATACCCTTCAACTTTTGTAATGGAAAATCTCTCTATCAATTCAAAAGATCAGAAAAAATCCGTAGATACGCTTCTCTCTGCGATCTATCATCGTTTTGTATTTTTAGATTTTGATAAAGATGAGATAGGCATAGGCTTATATGAATCTAAGAAAAAAAGAAGAAAGAACAGTACACATGTCTATAATCTAGGCTCTGCCAATGTAGCTAAACTCTGTTCACAGACTTTTATTATGGAAAGTGGTAAATACTACATCAAAAATGCGTGTAAAAATGAAGATAAGATGATACCAGAGTATATATTTGAAAGGGAAAAAAAGTCAGTTCAACGTAAAAACAGTGATATCGTACTTTTCCCTTATGACGGGCAGAATAATATCTGGCCAGCTTTTTACAAGGAGACACCAGATCCTTTACCTTACTACGATGTAAGTGGTTACCCTGCCTCTGTGCAGTTTAACCCTGCATATTATAAAAATGTACAACTCAGTTCTTTTCGTCTTTACGATGCTTCAGGAAAAGAGCTGAAAGAGACTAAGATACTCCAGCAGAGTAATGACCATAATCATCTCTTTACAAAACTTCAGTTTGCACTTATGCCACTAAAAAGATTGGATTTCTCTAAAACGTACACTGCAGAATTTAAAGCAATGGCAGATGGAAAACCGATACATAAACGCTGGTCATTCTCTACGACAGTGCTGAATGAAAAAGTCTATACAATTACAGAAGATCGAACCGATATTACGTTAAGTGCAGGTACATCTATTGTACTATATATAGTTCCCGGATCGAAAAAAAATATAGTAAGATCATACAAGACAAGAGGAAAAATAGAGGTTGGTTTTTTAGATCAAAATACGGTGAAGGTGACAGCACCTTCAAAAGTAAAATCTAGAAAAGTAAGTTTAGATTTTGGTCGCAGAAAGGTTTTCTTTACCATACAGTAAAACTATAATGAAGCTTTAAGGCCCCAAAAATAGTTTTGTATCTGCATAATGCTTTCTGTACCAAGGTTGTCCAGGAAAGATTCCAGTTTATCTTTCTCTTTCCATGAAGGTTTTTCCACTTTTGCAAGAGTTTCAAGCTCTTTTTTCGCTTCAAATTTTACACCTATACGGTCGATCAAGCCTGCTTCTTTTGCTCTGTGCGCAGAAAAAATGTGTGCATCTGCATAGTTTTCTGCATTTTTCACGTCAAGGTTTCTAGCATCTGCTACATCTTTTGTAAAGAGTTCATAGGTATCTTTTGTGAGTCTTTCAAGTTCTTCTCTCTCTTCTGGCGTCCATTCTCTAGTAGGTGTACCAGCCTCTTTATATTTACCCTGTTTAACGATCTGTGTTTTTATCCCTACAGTATTCATAAGCTCTTCAACATTGGCACTTTCCATGATCACACCTATGGAGCCTACGATAGAGCCGGGATTTGCGATGATCGTATTGGCATAGATGGATGCATAGTAAGATCCACTGGCCATGATACCTGATGCGTATGCCACCACAGGTTTATGCTTTTTAAGCTCTTTGATCGCATAGGCTATCTCTATAGATGGTGGTACAGCACCGCCTGGGGAGTTGATATTGAACAGGACCCCTTTGATTTTAGTGTCTTTTTGTGCTTCTTCTATCTCTTTAAGCACAGCATCTGCATTCAATATAGGACCCAAAAGCTTGATTTCCTGTAGGTTTGCAGTAGTGAGTTTTGTTGAAGAAGATGGTGTAAGGACTACAAAGGCAATGAGTAAAAAGAGCATTCCCATAAAGTGTTGACCTATCCATTTGATGATTTTTCCTATAGTATTAAACATATTTTTCTCCTTGTATATATACTTGTGAGGCTTTGTTTGTATGCAAGATACTCCACAGTGCCAGATCTTCTTCTCTTATAGGTTTTTCAGGTAGTGTGATCACTGCAAAATCTGCAAGCTTGTTGACTTCTATTTTACCACAATTAAGACCTAGTATATCTGCCGCATCAGCTGTTATGGCGTGTATCAGTTTTCTTGAAAGTTCCTGTATAGGGATATCATTGTGTAACATAATAGCTGCTTTAAGTTCATCGAGGATATTGAGTGTATCATTTGAACTTAATCCATCTGTCGCAACAGTAAAAGGAAGAGGCAGATCTTCAATAGCAAGTCTTCCACATCCTAAATATCTGTTAGAACGTGGACAATGTGCAACAGAGTGTCCTTTTTGTGCCAAATACTCTAACTCTTTTTCGTTTGCCTGTACACAGTGTGTGAAGTGGGTAGGGTGGCTGTCAAAAGCATACATGAACTCTTCAATATTTGTAACCGTAGAAGAGCTGTTAAAGTATTTGAGAAAAAATTCTTTAAATGTTCCCGAGCTTGACTCAAGCCATTCTCGCTCAGCCTGAGACTCTAAAAAATGCGCAGAGAGTGGCATGTTTTTCTTTTTAGCGACATTGACTGCTTTTTGTAAGATTATAGGGTGTACTGAATAGGGAGAATGTATCGCTATAGCAGGGGTGATACGTGAACTTGGTTCACATGATTGGGATGCCTTGACGCGTTCTTGGAAGTCACCATATAACATATCTGCATACATGGCATTTGAACCTATAAGTTCATTAAAAAAGACAACACGTTGTGGAGTCTTTTCACAGACTTCCAGTTCATTCCCAAAACTTGAGATAGCACCAAATGTGGTTATACCTGAACGCATCATTTCTTCACATTGATGCATCATCATTTCATTGTTACATGCACTGACAAGTTCATCACGGTGTTCTATAACAGAGTCAAGCCAAGGTTTAAAAGAACCGTAGGTTAATGATGTCTTGTTGGCTGAAAACTCTAAATGTATATGGGTATTGATGAACCCGGGGTAAAGTATAGAATTTGGCTCTGTTTGTATGATCTTTGCATCGGGGTATTTGTCTGTCAATGCTTCAAGAGAGTCTATCTCCTGGATCAGATCTGTAAAAGCAACAGCCAGATATTTTTTAAAACCATCTGGCGTATAGATATAGTCGGCTACTATTATGTTCATCGTGCCTATCCTTAAAACAATTTAGATAAAATAATACCTAAATAATATAAACAAGGTAGAAAATGAAAATAGTAGTAATCCAGGGTCCAAACTTGAATATGCTCGGTCTTAGAGAGCAAAATATATATGGTCAAATGAAGTTAGAGGACATTCACGGTCAAATGAAAGCATTTGCTGATCAAAATAAACTTGACATTGAGTTTTTCCAGTCTAACTTAGAGGGTGAGATCGTAGATCGTATTCAAGAGTGTATCGGTGATGCTGATGG
>CBFHPE010000049.1:0-13116 GCA_965657515.1 Sulfurovum sp. | reverse complement strand
TTCCCACTCAGCTTGTGTATGATTTCTTGCAAATTTAACACCAGAAAATCTACAATATTTACGAAACTTCTTTTTGAAGATCTTTTGACCTTTTTCAACACCTGCCGTTGCTGTAGTTGGCGTGCTTATCATTGCAAATGCAACAAGAGTAAGTATAGTCATGAACTTTTTCATGTAATTCCTTTATTTTGTTATATAAGTTAACCTTGTCCTTAGGTATAAATTTATTATAGCTACTTCAGCTTATTAAAAACCTTAAACTTATCCCAATAAATATCTATCGCTTCTTCTATAGCTTTTTCACTCAGGTTACTCTTCTTTTTTATACCATAATTATCGATAAACAGATCTGACATTACTGATATTTCTTTAGAAGGATATTGTAAATAATGTTTTAATCCTGCTTTCATATTTTTTTCACCACTATAAACCAATAGATAATTCATGAACATACGTTGTAATGATGTAGGTAATTCTTTGTGACACCCTACACAATTACGTTCATAAGCATCCTGTGCAAATACTCCGGACATAATGGACACATACAAGATCATACGTTTTACCATCTCATCACCATTGTTGTCCCCTCTCCTTCTTTCGATTCTACTGATATAGAGATATCATACTCATCCAATATTTTTTTAACTATACTCAGTCCAATACCAAAACCTCCTTCTGAACTATTAAAACGCAAATATCTATCAAACATTAAAGGTATCTCTTCTTCACGCATACCCATACCTGTATCCCATACTGTCAATATATTGTGACGTAATTTGAGTCCTATCTTACCATTTCGTTTATTATATTTGATCGCATTAGAGATGAGATTATCTATCACTCTTGTTAATTTACGTCTGTCCATAACTATCTTTACATCTTCAATATCCAATATGAATTCCAAGTTTTTAGACTGTGCCAGAATGTAAAAATACTCCACTCTGTCTTCTATGAGTTTTTGAATTCTGATCTCTTCATTTTGATTTTCTTTTTCCTGCTCTAGAGTAAGATACATAAGATCTTTATAGAGAACAGAAACTGTTTTTGCTGCGATATCGATACGTGAAAGCTTTTTCCTGTTTTTTTCTCCCATCACACTTTTGTCCATCATCTCTATATTGGCTAAGATCGCAGATAAAGGCGTATTTAACTCATGTGTAGTATCTTTTATAAACCTATCCAAAAGCATGATAGAGTCTCTCATGGGCTTTAAAAACAATTTAGCCAGATAGAGTCCAAAGATCATAAAAAGAAGAAATGCAAAAAATCCATACACTATAATATGCTTCCAAACCTCATCTTTCCATTGTTCATTCTCTTCTACTTCCAAGATGAGATATTTAGCTCCCAAATAAAAATCATCTAAGCTTTTTACAAAATGTATATATTTTTCACTTTTATAGATCTCTTCATGAAAACGTACATCTTCTTCCTCTAACAAAGAAAAAATTTGTACCTCTTCAAGGTCATAAATAGCTGATTTAAAACGAGGATCACGAGGGTAATCTACCCTTTCATCAAAAAAATGGTGAAGTACTTTAAGTTTTTTTGTTTGTATATATGCATATTTGGCAAGTGTGGCACGCTCATGTGAAAGCATCAGTTTTTCTTGATTTTGATAATAGTAAAAAGAGAGCAACACAATGGCAAACAGTACCATAGTACTGTACAGTGTTAAAAATCTAAAAAAAGATTTTTTCTCACTTACCAGTAGTGAATTTGTAGCCTTGTTTTTTGATACTAACAATTTTTTCCTTACCGATTATTTTACGAAGGTTTTTAATATAAGTACGTAATGCAGTGTCACTTGGTTCTTCATCAAAGTTCCATAAATGTTCATATATCCGCTCATGGACGATCACTTCACCTTCGTTTTTCATAAAGAGTTTAAGCAGTGCAGACTCTTTATTACCTAAAGAGACTGTCTTATCATCAATGATAAGTTCATTATTTTTACTGTCATAAGAAATTGTAGGTGATATCTCTATAAGCTCTTTAGCTTCATGAAAGAAGCCACGCTTTAACAAGGTCTCTACACGTATGAGCAATTCTTTTAACACAAAAGGTTTACGTATATAGTCATCACAACCACTTTGGAACCCTTTCTCCAGATCATCCACAGAATCCAATGATGTGATAAATATCGCAGGAGCGGCTACATCACCTTCTCGTGCTTCTTTCAGCAGATCAAATCCGTTGATCCCAGGAGTATTTACATCGAAAAGAAGCAGGTCATACTTACTCTCATAGAGCTTTTCCTGTGCCTCATAGCCATCATAAACATTGACCACATCATAGCCTTGTTCATTCAGGAACTCTGTAACAGTCTCATTTAGATTTGCATCATCTTCAAGTAGTAGTATCTTACTCATTACAAATACTGTCTTACCCAGCTTTGTAAACGCCCTGCATCTAAAGCACCTGAAAGTCTTTCGACCTCTTTTCCGTTCTTAAATACGATGAGGGTTGGAATACTTTGTATACCATACTGTCCACCTAAGGTTTGCTGTTCATCAGTATTTACCTTTATAAACTGTGCCTGAAGCGGCATGGCAAGTGCAGTCTCTTCAAATGCCGGAGCCATCTGTAGACATGGTCCACACCACGGTGCCCAAAAGTCTACTACTACAGGTATCTCTGAATTTGCTAAAAATGTACCGAGTTTGTCTGCATCCACAGAGACCGGTTTACTGTCAAGTAAAGAGTTTTTACATCCACCACAGTTTGCTTTTGCGTAAGATTCTTTTTTAGGTATACGATTTACCTTGAGACAATGAGGACAGACAACATTGATATTCATAACATTACTCCAAAATTTAGATTAATTTTTAATATATTGGATATTATAGCAAATAAAGTAAATACAAATTAAATAAAGTCATAAGGAATGAAAATGGCAACAAAAGAATTAGTCCTTGGTGGTGGATGTTTCTGGTGTACTGAAGCAGTTTTTGAACTTCTTAAGGGAGTAAGTGATGTTGAAAGCGGCTATGCAAATGGTCATACCCTTAACCCAACTTACAGAGAGATCTGTACAGGAAATACCGGTCATGCAGAAGTGATTAAAATCACTTACAATGATAGCATCATCACTTCAGATACACTTTTTGATATCTTTTTTCTTGTCCATAATCCAACTACCCTAAATTACCAGGGCGCAGACCACGGTACACAATATCGCTCAACGATCCTCTACACAGATGAGGAAACCCTGGAAGCAGCACAAGCTTCTATGGAGTCAGCACAGTCGGACTGGAAAGATCCTATCGTTACTCTTATAGAACCATTAGAGAGTTACTACCCAGCAGAAGATTACCACCAAGACTACTACAGACAAAATACTATGCAAGGCTACTGTATGGCAGTTATACCACCTAAATTAGCAAAATTGAAAGAAAAATTTGGAAAAGAGATGGCGTAATTAGTGCTTACTTTTTACTTCAAATTATTTTAAAATAATTAATGTATACTCTATATGTACTTTGTCACTTAATTGTGATAACTTACAAACATTTATTTGTTGTGCCAAACTTGTTGTGAAGCAAGGACGGAAAGCCATGGGTCTCAGTTGTTGAGATCGCCAGGTTACCAAATAGTGAAAGTAAACCTCTGTCTACTTTTTTGGATCAGCACTTATATACATACCTAATATAATAAAAAAGGATCTATATGAAAATTTTTCATAAAATCACAACATTAGCGCTGTTTTTAACAAGCAGTTTAATACTTATTGGATGTGGTGGAGGAAGCAGCTCTTCAACAACTGCAAGTACAACTCCTACGACAACTTCTTCATCAAATACCTCAAATACTACATCATCAACTATCGGTCAAGGTAAATTGTCGGTACATTTGACAGATGCACCTGCTGAATATGAAGCTGTATATGTGACTATCGCAGAAGTACTGGTTCATAGAGAAGGAACAGACGATGATAATGATGATGTTAGCAATGATGATAGTAATGATAACGACAATGATGATGGAGAGTGGATTGTTGTAGCAACTCCAAATATCACGTATAATTTACTAGAGTTACAAAATGGCATCACTACATTCATGGGTGAAGAGTTGATCCCAAGCGGTGACTACACGCAGTTACGTTTAGTACTTGGAAGTACACCTGATGCTAAACTTAACATACTTGGTAACCCTCACCCTGAAGCAAACTATATTATCTTAGACGATGACCTGCCGTATGCACTTAAAGTTCCTAGTAATACTGTGAAGTATAATCATAACTTCACACTTATTGATGGTGGAGATGTAGATATGGTCATTGATTTTGATGCCGAAAAATCTATACACCCTGCTGGAGATAAATGGATACTAAATCCTGTACTTAAAGTAAAAACTGAACTTCAATAACACCTATACATTCCATATCTAAAGTATGGAATGTAATAAAAGCTTATCTATCCCCTAACGGATTATCACTCCGATCTTTTACTTTTCTCTCTTGCTCTTCAGAAATATTAGGCTGAGAAAATTCTACCTTTCCAGCTATGATACACCCTTTACATCCAGGTTCACAATGATGGTGTAGTTTTAGGCACCACTCTTTGTCTTCACCTTTTGTGCCCATGAATTGACAACCCCAACCTGAACTCATCTTCTACTCCTAATATCGTATCTCAAAACCATCAGTGTTAAATACCGCATCATCAATGATCTCATATTTAACATCTTCCACAGTGCTTAACAGAGATCCCTCTTTCAAAATATTTAGAAAAATATGAAATTCATCATCAAATACTTCTGCAACAACTTCTACTGTACCATCATCTATATTACGAATGTAACCTTTAAACTGTCTTTTCATCAAAGCCTGGGAAACTGATTTACGGTAAAAGACACCTTGTACTTTTCCATATATGATGAACTTATACCATTCCATCTTAAGCTACTTTATACTCATCTTTAAGTGTTTGTAAAAACTCTATAATACGGTTCTGAAACAATATGTCTTCTTTATCATCCATACATTCATGAAGCTGCATAAGTAACCCCATATCTATCTTTTTTACAAATCGTGGTACTTCTTTTGTCTCACGCTCCACCTGTTGAACAAGATGTTCAAAATCAAGTCCGTTGTTTGTAACGATCTTTGTATGGTATTCTATGACCGCATCTATAAGCAGATCTGCCCTCTCTTCATCATCTTTGTATGTACTTCTTGCTATCTCTTTTAGCTTCTGTTTTTCACATTCACAAAGTTCACCATTTGCTGAGACCATCAGTGTTAATATCTTCGCTCTATATTCTAAAGAACTATGATGATAGACAAGCAATTCTCTAAACATTTTCATAAAATTACGTTTAAAACTTTTTAACACGCTCTTCCTTCTAACTCAGGATCATTAACATTATTTTAACAAAATTATACTATAGTTTGGCAACATAACAATAGGTAGCGTATGGGCAACATCGATCTGATCATCATATTGACAACAGCATTTTTAGGGTCTGTAGGACACTGTATAGGTATGTGCGGGGGTATAGTAGTTGCCTATTCTTCAGGTAAACTAGATCAAAAAGCCTCTTATATACGTCAGACCTCCTCACACTTAGCCTACAATTTTGGCCGTGTCACTACCTACACCATACTTGGTGCATTCTTTGGATTTGTAGGACAAGTCATCGCTTTTACACCTACAACAAAAGGTATACTCTTCGTGATTACCGGTGTACTCATGTTGCTAGCAGGATTCTCTCTTCTTGGAAAATGGAAGTTTTTAAACTCTGCAGAACTCTCTATATCCAAATACGGCTGGTATCAAAATACTTTTAGAAAACTGATGTCCTCCTCATCTTATGGTAGTTTTTACCTTCTTGGTATACTAAACGGTATCATACCTTGTGGACTTGTTTACTCTTTTGCCATTTTTGCTGCAAGTACAGCAAACCCTCTTTCTGGGGCATTGGTCATGGCTACTTTTGGTCTGGCAACAATCCCTGCACTTTTCTTCTTAGGGTTCATCACCAAGTTTTTACAAAAAGGTTCTCTTCGTGGTACCATGATGAAACTCGCAGCACTACTTGTCATCATATATGGTGTTTTTACGCTTACAAAAGGATACAACTTTATAGCCCACCCTGATGAAATGAAAGCAATGATGGACAAAATGCATGCCGAAGGCATAGATGAAAATGAAACACTTACAGGTAAGTTCAATGGTATGAAGTGTGCCCCGGGAAAATGTGGATAGGAACGTAGGGCACATCTAACAATAGGTAATGCTCACAATGGGCTTTTCAAATGAAAGGTGTTGCAAGAAACTTTCAAGTCCTAGCCTTTGCTAAGATGAAGTAAGTATCTTGTGACAGATTGCGTTTGCAAAGCCCACCCTACGGGCAATTCTAGCATTCGCCTATGCGTCGTTACTCTTTTTTGACTTAGCTAAGGCTAGGACTGCAAAAGAGTGCCTAACCTAGACAAATGCTAGAAATGTTGTGAGTATCACCTATTGTTAGAGGTGCCCTATATAATTTAGATATAATTCCTTCATGAATCACATTAAACATTATGCCTATGACCACACCCCTCTTCACTTTGACTTTAAACAGACCGTAGAACGCTTTTTCGTAGAAGAAATACCCCTTTACAGTTTCACAGGTACAGGAAACTACCTTATACTCAAAATACAAAAAACAGATATGAGTACATGGAAACTCATCACTGTTTTAGCTAAAGCTACAGGGCTACAAGAACGAGATATAGGGTATGCCGGTCTCAAAGATAAAAATGCCACGACCATACAGTACATTTCCCTACCAAAAAAGTACGAAAAAGAGCTCAATAAAAACCTTACCACAGAAAAGATAGAGATTCTAGAACGTACCTATAATAAAGCACCCATCAAAATAGGCCATCTCAAAGGCAATAAATTCTCCATCATTTTACATCAGATCAATGAGAAAGATGCAAAATTTTTCAACACCACAGCAAAGAAAATGCAAAAAGACGGCATACCTAATTATTATGGGTATCAACGTTTTGGCGAAGACAGTCGATCTTACCTGCAAGGTAAAGAGATTGCACACAGTGGGAAACGTCTTAAAGGAAGTAAAGAAAAACTCCTTGTATCTGCTTATCAAAGTTACCTCTATAACAGATGGCTTGGTTCAAGGGTTAAACTCTCTTCCATTATTAAAATCAATGATGTTCAAACAGCATCAAAAAAATTGCAGTACCCTTTGGAATTAGTAAAAGTCTTAGCTAAACAGCCACAATTCTTCAAACTTTTCATAGGTGATCTCATCATGCCCTACCCCTATGGAAAATTTAACTATGTAAAAGATATGCATCAATCTTCCCAATCTTTTAATGAACAGAAGATCTCCCCTACAGGATTGCTCTGTGGAGCCAATGCCAACAGGGCTAAAAGTGATGCTTACTATTTGGAAGAAGAGTTTGATGATACTGAACTAAACAGTCTAAAAGGTGACAGACGTTTCGCATGGATATGGCCTAAAGATGTAGAAACATACTATGATAATGATACAAAAAAACTAACCGTAGAGTTTTACTTGCCAAAAGGCTCTTATGCTACTACATTTTTAGAAGAGATAGGAAAGTTTTCTTTGAAAGAAGAAAAATAGTCATTTACTCTTAATAACTTTTGATATAATCCTTACAATATATAAAAAGGCAATACATGATAAGTGTTAAAACACAATGCAAGCGAAGCACTAAATGCTGAGTCGTAAACTCGTCATAGCAATCACAGGTGCATCTGGTGTTCAATTAGGTAAAAAGTTCGTGGACTACTTACCTGAGTACATCGAAGCACATGTTATAGTCTCTGACAATGCACTGACCGTTGAATCTTTCGAAAACAAAAAAGTAACCCTACATTCTTCTGAAAACATAGCTGCATCCATCTCTTCGGGATCTTTTAGAGTAGATGCTACAGCTATCATACCGTGTAGTATGAATACCTTGGCAAAAGTAGCGTGTGGTATCAGCGATAATCTTCCCTCACGTGTTGCAGCTGTGGCTTTGAAAGAGCAAAAAAAGTTACTTTTGGCACCGCGTGAACTTCCTTTTTCAGCCATTGCTTTAGAAAATATGCAAAAACTTGCTACACTTGGTGTCATCATTGCACCACCTGTTATGGGGTATTATTCAGAATCTTCCAACCTTGAAGATATGGAGAAGTTCATCATCGGTAAATGGTATGATGTTTTAGGTATAGAAAATAATTTATATGAGAGATGGAAATAATATGAGTGATGTCAGACGAGCGATCTACCCCGGGACATTTGATCCCGTTACTTTAGGTCATTTAAACATTATGAAACGTGCATATAGTATGTATGATGAGATTATCGTGGCTGTAGCAAAAAGTGCTTCCAAAAAACCTATGTTTACCTTGGAACAACGTATCGCTATGATCGAATCTGTAACAAAAGACTTTCCTAAGTTGAAAGTTGTAGGATTTGAAGGTTTACTTGTCGATCTCTCAGATAAACTTGATGCAAAGATCATTATACGTGGTCTAAGAGCTGTAAGTGACTTCGAATATGAATTACAAATGGGTTATGCCAACTCCTCACTCAAAAAAGAGTTAGAGACTATCTTTCTCATGCCAAGCCTAGAATATAGCTATGTAAGTTCTTCTGTGGTACGTTCCATCTTACCTTTTGACGGTAGAGTAGACCACCTCCTACATGCAAATGTACTCAAAATGATAAAAGAATACAAAAGCTAATGTATATACTCTTCGAAGGCATCGATACTTGTGGGAAAAGTACACAGATAGAACTCTTAGCAGAAAAACATCCTGAGCTTATCATCACCAAAGAACCTGGTGGCACTGCATTTGGTGTAAAAGCCAGAGAGATCCTGCTTCAAGACTCTCTTGCATCTAAAAGAGCAGAGCTCTTACTATTTTTAGCTGACCGTGCAGAGCATTATGAAGAGATCGTCAAACCTAACAAAGATAAAGTGGTCATATCTGATAGAGGATTCATTTCAGGTATAGGCTATGCTCTGGCAAATGGCGATTTTGACTTTAAGGAACTTGTTCACCTCAATAAGTTTGCACTTGAAGATCACTTTCCAGATAGAATAATACTTTTTTTAACAAATATGGAAACACTCAAAGAACGTACTTCTCAAAAAAGCCTTGACGGTATAGAGCTAAGAGGGCTTGAATACCTCTTGGAAGTACAAGAACATATGAAACAGAGCATACTAAAACTTGATATCCCACACCTCTTTATAGATGCTACAGACAGCATAGATAACATCCATCAAACGATACTAACCTACTTGAAGGTATAATTACCCAATTTTTTCAAGGAATCCTTATGATAAATCCTTTAAGAGGTATGAAAGACCTCACTTTTGAAGACAGCCAACATTTTGTACACATCGTAACCACTGCCATAGGTGTAGCAAAAAAGTACGGGTATGGTTACATAGAAACACCTATACTTGAAGAGACAGCACTCTTTAAACGATCAGTGGGTGACAGTTCTGACATCGTAAGTAAAGAGATGTACCAGTTCGAAGACAAAGGTGGTAATGATGTCTGTATGCGTCCGGAAGGAACTGCGGGTATCGTACGTGCCTTTGTTCATGCAAAACTGGACCGTCAGCCGGTCAAACAAAAGTTTTACTACTATGGGCCTATGTTCCGTTATGAAAGACCTCAAAAAGGCCGTTTAAGAGAGTTTCACCAGTTTGGTTGTGAGAGTTTTGGTGAAGGTTCAGTCTATGAAGACTTTACTATCATCACAATGATAAGCCAGATCTTTGAAGAACTGGGCATAGGTTTTGACTTACTGATAAACTCACTTGGATGTACGACATGTATGCCTTCATATAAACAAAATCTCGTGAACTTTTTAACAGAGATCAAAGATGAGTTATGTGAAGACTGTAACAGACGTATAGACACAAACCCTATACGTGTACTTGACTGTAAGAACAAAACGTGTCAGTCACTCTTAGTAAACTCACCAAAACTTATAGATAACCTTTGTGAAGAGTGTGATTCTGACTTCACTAAACTTACTGCCCTACTCGACAAAGCCGGCATCAAATATGAAGTAGATACAAACCTTGTAAGAGGTCTGGACTACTACAACAAAACTGCCTTTGAATTTGTAAGTAATGAGATCGGATCACAATCTGCCATTGCCGGTGGTGGACGTTATGACAAACTTGTGGAGTTCTTAGACGGAAAGCCTACTCCAGCTGTTGGTTTTGCCATAGGTATAGAGAGAATTCTAGAACTTGTGCAAATGCCTGACACTCAAAAAGACGGTATTTACCTTGGTGCCATGACAGAAGATGCTGTTGAATCATTATTTGCTATAGCTACTGAAAAACGAAAAGAGACCAAAGTGACCGTAGAATACAATTCAAAAGGTTTTAAAAGCCACATGAAAGGTGCGGACAAAGTTAATGCACGTTACTGTGTTCTCATTGGTGAAGATGAGTTAAAGAGTGGTACGGTTTGGGTAAAAGACTTGGAGAGTAAAGAAGAGAAGACTATTTTGCTTGAAGAGTTTTAAGACCTATTTTAATGACTATTTTTTGGGGGGCGCATACACACAGCCCCCGTGTAAATAGCTTTATGGAACATCTGGATCTAAAGTATCACCTTCTAGATCATTGAAATCTTCTAGTGTATCTTCTGCCTCTACATCAACAAATGTATCTGCATCATCTCCACCAGTTAAGCTATCAGCACCTGGTCCACCATCGATTGTATCTTCTCCACCTTGACCATCAATTCTATTGGCATTCGCATCTCCAGTGAGTGTATCATCTCCATCACCACCAGTTATATTTTCAACATTACTGATAGTATCACCCTCAGCATCACCACCAGTTCCTGTTCCAGCATCTAGATCAACATTAACACCAGTTGTATCACCTTCATAAGAGACCGTATCATCTCCAGCTCCACCATCTAAGATATCAGCACCTGCCCCACCGATAAGTACTTCATCAGCATCACTACCAACTATAACATCAGGACCATCACTACCTTCAAGTACTGCATCTCCATCTAAAGTTACATCAAATGATGCCGTTGCTGTATCACCATCACCATCAGTCACTAATGCATCAAAACTTAGTACAATAGGTACATCTATCTCCTCAACAACAGTCACTTCCATGTCGCCGATCAATACACCATAAGAAGTACCTGCATCAGCAGATAACTCTAAAGTATCAAAAGTGTCTACATTACCATTAGAAACAACATCACCAGGAGCTACTGCCGAACCATCACCATGTACAATAGTTGGAGTTGAAGATATTGTGATCGTATCATCTTCACCTTCTTTATTAGGATTTCCGCTACCAGTAAAAGTTCCATCCACTGTTGTACCAGTAACACCATCTGCATCACTATTTGAGTCTGACACTGACCAATTAAGTGTTTCTCCTCCACCAAACTGTGACAAATCTAGCGTAACAGAAGAAATGTCTTGACTAAATTCAAGTTCTAAAAGTTCGCCAGCTCCATCATCTTGCCCTGTAGTTGAATTTTCAACGTTCTGGTCATCCAAACCTATACGCTGACCAGATATATTTACATTTAAATCTGGATTAGTACCTTTATCAATAATATCGCTTGTACTAGTATCTGTATCGGAATAACCAGAAGCCGTTGCCGAGAGAGAATTACCATCTGAATCTACGAATGTCAGGGTATAAGTACCATAATTTCCTGGATCAGGCGCAACAGTACTATCATATGAGTAAACATTTTCATCTACAATAACTTGCTGATCAATAATTCCAGAAATAGTTGTTGTATACGATGTTGTTCCATCAGCATTGATTTCTGGTGTAACTGTAAATACTGCTGTTTCTGACAGATCACCTTCAACTATTGCAATGAGTCCACCATTACCATCTGAAATATATACTAGATTATCTCCTAAAGATGTTACATTACTACCATTAGTCGTATTAATAACATAATCAGGAGTTACTACATCATCATTAGCATCTGTAAGACTGATAGTTGCCCCAGCCAAATCTGCACCAACATCAATACCTAAGTCAGCCGTTGCACTCAATGGATCAATATCTGGTAAAAGAACATCTCCGAGAGTAGTAACATCAGTTACTGCGATGACATCTCCACCGTCTTTACCATCCATTACTTCTTGTATATCTTTAAGAGGCTGATTTATACTACTTGGACCAGTAGCACCAATATCTACAACAGTTAGGTCAATACCATTATTATTAATAAAAGAGGTCCACTCTGTTATTTCATTATTATAATTACCCGTATTTGGTTCTCCATCAGAAATGAAATAAGCAACCGTTTGGTCAGCATCTTGACCACTTAAAGAAGTATCATTGGTTTCATCCAAAGCATCTTCGTAATTTGTGTAATAGGTTGAACCATTGGTAATTTGAGTTCCATCTTCAAATAAATATCCAGAAGAATCCATTGTTAAACTTTCAAGATAAGATATAGCTTCATCTGCATCCATCCAACCTTGATTATCTGCACTTGAAGCAAATATAGTCAAGTCAACTGAAACATCACCCAGACCATCATAAGCCTCTATCGATTCAATTAAAGACTCTTTGGCAATATCAAACCTAGTACTATCTCCTACATCTGCAGCCATAGATCCTGAAACATCAAAAGTTATAATCAAATTAGTGTCTATATCTGCGTTAGCTAAGACTGTATCTGTCGTTTCACTAACTTTTGGTATATCATCAACGATATCAACAGTAATCGTGCCATCTACCGTATTGCCATTTGCATCTGTCGCTGTATAATCAAATTGCTCAACATTATTTACAGTATTTGTACCTGCAATTGCACCTGAATCCATAGGCGAAGTTAATGTATAACTATATTCACCAGTCGCAGCATTAGTAATGGTCAATGTACCATAAGTACCAACGCCATCAGTTCCTGACGCAAATGCATAGTTCACTGCACCTGTAACATCTAAGTCACCTGTTACAGTTTCAGCATCACTTGTTGGATTATTACCAACATCGTCTAATGCTGCTTCATCCACTTGTACATCATCATTATCTGGAAGGAGTGTCACATCATCAACATCAATAGTCAATGTTGTGTTCGTTAAGTCTCCATCTCCATCTTTCACTGT
>CBFHPE010000048.1:0-13256 GCA_965657515.1 Sulfurovum sp. | reverse complement strand
ATAGTTGGACATGGTAGACCTAAAGAAGTACTTCAGGAGACTTCTCAGACCTCTTATACTTTGTCTATATAAATGATATTGATCTTATAATTCGTACAGAATATATGACTATTTGGCTAAAATACAATAAATGATTTTAAGGATGCAATATGGCATGTGATCTATGTGGAAATGAAGAGGGACTAGCAGCGTATACTGTTACGCCAAAAGATGAGACGATAATCATCTGTTCTACCTGTGCAGCGAGTATAGAAGAACCAACTAGCAATGAAAAACATTGGAACTGTCTACATGACAGCATGTGGAGTACAGAACCTGCTGTACAGGTCATGGCATTTAGACTGCTTACTAAACTAGGAGCACAAGATCAGTTAGACATGATGTATCTCGAAGATGATGTAAAAGCATGGGCCCAGGAAGGACTGGATGCTGAAAATGTTGAACCTACACGTGACAGTAACGGTACTATTTTAGTTGAAGGTGATTCGGTAAGTATCATCAAAGATCTTCCTGTAAAAGGGGCAGGATTTACTGCAAAACAGGGTACTACTGTAAAAAATATACGTATGGTTCCAGGAGATCCTACACATATACAAGGACGTGTAAACGGTACTATGATCTTTATAATTTCAGCATTTTTGAAAAAATTATAACCTAATATTTATTTGATATTTGTCATGAAAATATGATGTTTTATTTTGTATAATTAATTAGAAATATATATAAAGGTAAAGCAGAATTGAAAAGTATTAATACTTATTATGTAGATCAAGAGCAGTTGAGATCATTTATTGTTGATGAGAATATCTCTAATTCTTCTTCGTTATTAATACAAGTTTTTTCTGCAAGAAATGATAAAGACTTTATCTCTACACTTTTATCTCAGTTAACACATGAATTACCCCATGCAGTAATCATTGGAACAACTACAGATGGAGAGATCATGAATGGAAAAGTCTCTTCGGGAAAAGTTGTTCTGAATTTCACCCAATTTGAAAATACAAGACTTCATGCATCTGCCATAGAACACAGCATTGATGGATTCCATAGTGGTCAATACTTGGCAAAAGAGTTGATTGAAGATGATACTAAATTATTGATTTCATTTGCAGATGGCCTACATACGAACGGTGAAGAGTTTCTCAAAGGTATTAGCAGTATAAATGATGAAATTATTGTCGTTGGAGGCCATGCCGCAGATAATGGTGAATTTAAAGAAACATTTGTTTTTATCAAAGAACAAATCATATCTAGAGGTGCAGTTGCAGTCAGTCTAAATAATAGTCAATTACATGTACATACCGACTATAGCTTTAACTGGCATCCCATAGGGCATGAACTCACCATTACACATGCAGAGGCAAATCGTATCTACACGATAGATGGAAAAAGTGCTGTGGATACCTACGCGCATTATCTTGGAGAAAATATAGCAAAAGGGCTGCCGGGCATTGGAGTAGAGTTTCCACTCATCGTCAATCGCAATGGTACAGAAGTCTCACGTGCAGCTATAGGCAAAAAGGAAGACGGTTCACTCGTTGTAGGTGGGAACCTCTATACCGGGGAAAAAGTACGTATAGGGTTTGGTGACGTAAAAGAGATTCTTCAAAAATCACAAAAGATCGTGGAGAGCACTTCACAAAAACCTTCTGAAACTATCTTTATATACTCTTGTTCCACACGAAAATACTTTATGGACGAAGGTGTTGAAACTGAAACCTTGCCTTTGCAGTCAATAGCTCCGGTATCTGGTTTTTTTACTTATGGAGAATTTTTTACTTCAAGTAAAAAAGAACTTTTAAATCAAACGATGACTTTAGTTTCACTGAGTGAAGGTGAGACTATTATTGAAAGTACCCAAAGTTTAGAAGAGAGTAAAATTGATATAAATAGTGCTTCTATCAGTGCATTAACGCATTTGATTAAGATATCCAGTGAAGAAGTACAAAAAAGTCATGAATTAAATCGAGTACTCCAAGAGCGTATGGAACTTGCTCTAATAGGAAGTAATGATGGTGTATGGGATTGGAATATACTTACTGATTCTGTTTACTTTTCTCCTCGTTGGAAAGAGATGCTTGGATATGGTGATGATGAACTTCCCAATGAATTGTCAACTTGGAATAATCTTCTTCATCCTGATGATATAGATAAAGCCTGGGAAGATGCTAATAAAAATATAAATAAAGAAACAGAATATTATGAAAATATACATCGTTTAAAACATAAAGATGGTCACTGGGTTTGGATATTGGATCGAGGTAAAGC
Source organism: Sulfurovum sp. (assembly GCA_965657515.1). Taxonomy (GTDB): domain Bacteria; phylum Campylobacterota; class Campylobacteria; order Campylobacterales; family Sulfurovaceae; genus Sulfurovum. Next base: position 10,988 of record CBFHPE010000048.1, on the reverse strand, counting down.
AATCTATGATGAGAATGGTAAAGCAATTCGTATGATCGGTACCCATACAGATTTTACTAAAGAAAAGAAGAATGAACTTAAATTGCTTGAACAAGCAGATACTATCCAGAAACTTATTGAGCGTCAGGAACTAGCTCTTGTTGGAAGTAAAACATCTGTTCTTGATTGGGATTTTACTGATAACAGTATGTATATATCTGCTAGTTGGAAAGAGATGCTTGGTTTTAGTGATAGTGAATTACCTAACAGCACTTCAACATGGTTTCAACGAGCACATCCTGATGATAAAAGAACAGTATTAAAAATGCTTAGGACACATCAGGAAAAACAGATAAATGATTTTGATTTTAACCATCGTCTCAAACATAAAGATGGACATTGGATTTGGGTCCTAGGTCGTGCACAGATCTTCTATGATAAACATGGTAAAAAAGAACGAATGATCGGTACACATACTGATATCACCGTAGAGAAAGAGTTACAACTCAAATACTCTCACCATTCTCAAATGATTGCTCAAATGCATGAAGCAGTCAATACGACTGACCTGAATGGTATTGTTACCAGCTGGAATAAAGGATCTGAATTGATCTATGGATATAAAGCTGAAGAAGTTATAGGAAAACATATTTCTTTCCTTTATAGTGATGATTTAGATGAAGAGTTAGCAAAAGTAACACCTACTCTAAAGGAAGAAGGAGAGTATCGTAATACTTTACTTTTTATCACAAAATCCGGAGAGAATGTTCTAATAAGTCTTTCTCTCTCATTTTTAAGAGATGATAAGGGAAACCCTCTAGAGATCGTAGCATATGCGCAGGATGTCACTGAACGCAAAAAAATAGAAGATGCTCTTTATGAACAAAAAAACATCTTACGCCATCAAGCTTTACATGATTCACTTACAGGCCTGCCAAACAGAATGCTGTTTAAAGATAGATTGGCACAGGGTATCAAAACTGCAGAACGTCATGCTTCAGGATTGGCGATATTTTTTATTGACCTTGATAAGTTTAAACAGATAAATGATTCATTAGGGCATGACATAGGTGACAGTGTATTAAAAGCAGTATCAATACGTATTAGGAGTGTTATACGAAAAGAAGATACATTAGCACGTTTAGGTGGTGATGAGTTTACCGTGATTATGGATGAATTAGTAAATCCTAATGATGCTGAGATATTGTCAAAAAAGATTCTTAAAACTTTAGCGGAACCACTCTATATAGATGAACATATACTCTATGTTACAGGTAGCATTGGTATTAGTCTTTATCCAGAAGATGCAGATGATCCTGAATCTTTACTCAAATATGCTGACACAGCGATGTATAAGGCAAAAGAACAAGGACACAATAGTTATAAGTTCTACTCTTTCACTATGACTAAACTCGCATTAGAAAAAATGCGTATGAGAACTTCTTTACAGCAAGCGATAGATAATAAAGAGTTTATCATACATTATCAGCCACAGATCAATACTAAGAGTAAAAAAATTCTAGGGATTGAAGCTTTGGTACGTTGGAAACATCCAACAAGGGGAATACTTTACCCTGATCAATTTATACCTTTAGCAGAAGAAACCGGCATGATCATAGAAATTGACAAATGGGTCATGAAAACTGCTATGAAACAGGTTTCAAAATGGTATAAGTCAGGTTTAAATCCTGGTGTACTTGCGACAAATATTTCCATTAGGCAATTAGAGTGTGGTGATTTCCCTAAAAGGGTAAAAGAGCGTCTTAAAAAATATGATTTTTTACCACAATGGTTGGAACTTGAGATCACTGAAGGTCAGATGATGAAAGATCCTGAAGAGGTCATTATCAAATTAAATATGATAAATAATCTAGGTGTGAGAATTTCTATTGATGACTTTGGTACTGGTTACTCCTCTTTACAGCTCTTAAAAAGACTGCCAATCAACAGACTTAAGATAGACCGTTCATTCGTAAAAGATATTCTGGACGATGAAGAAGATGTTGCCATCATAAAGGCTATCATAGCACTTGCAAAAAGCCTTAAGCTTGATATTATTGCTGAGGGTGTTGAAACTGAAGGACAAAGAGATTTCTTAATTGCAAATGGATGTATCAATGTACAAGGACATTATTATGGGCATGCAGTATCAGCAAAAGAAATGGAAAAAACACTTTTGACATATACATAGAACTATGTTTCTAATCTTGACTATTTTTATTTAATTATGTCAAATATGAAATGATATATTTGAAGTGATTTTTATTATGATATAATCTTTTATAACCTATGGACAAGGCTTATTAAATATGTATAAAAGAAAAGAAGTAATAGAAGAAGAAGATTTAGACTGGGATAGTAAAACAAGAGATATAATCCCAGATAAAAATGTTAATGTTTCTCGACCATCTGAAGCAAAACGTAAACAAATATTGTTGAATGAAGAAGTCAAAATTGAGGAAAAGACTCATATACAAAACAGTGTGTTGACTTTTTTTAATGAACATGAGTATTCACTCTTGGTACCAATGATTTTGATAGTTCCTTATCTCGTGGGAATTTTATTTAATTTTATATTATTTTATCTATATAGTGGAGTAACATTCGTAAAAGTTTTCAGTGTAGAAAAACAGCATAACATGTTTGAGTTGTGGAGTGTTGGTGCATATACTTTTATTACAATAGGGACAATTTGGATTTTACTTAAAATGTTTAAAGAAGGTAGATAAATTAGCTGTCAATCTTTGATCATAAGAAAAATCTACAATGTCACCTAAACTTTAGTATAAAGTATAGGAAGTCACGCTGCCAACCATCCTCTTAAATTATATATCATCTTTTACTTTTACTTCTCTGCCTAGCTTTCTTTTGACATTGTTATCTGCTCTTACTAGAAATCTAGAAGAGAACCATACTATAGTAACCCATATAGGTGCAGCTATCAATGTGCCAAGCAATGCTGAATCTACTAGATTATATACTGTTACGCCTATTACGGCCAAAGTACCGATGATAGCAAGAAAGGACAAAAAGGCATAAAATACCTTCCATAGATAAAATAATATGTCTTCTTTTGTCATTCTCATTCCTTTTATTGAGTAAAGTCTGTTTTAGACTTTAGTTGTTGTTATTGTTAATTATTAAGGTTGAATTTTACAGTTATTGCCTTTAGATTCTACCTTTGCATCCAAAAATAATACATTTTATTTCATATAGCAGGTAAAGAGATAGTTTTTCCCTCACGCTCAGCTATCTCCTCTAAGACGTATACATTCATTAGCAATTTGGTCAAGATCCTCTTCAGTTAATGTATCTTCAGATGCGATTAGTTTTTTAAATATATTCATTCTCTCTATATAAAGTTCATCACTAGTTTTAATGTAGAGTTCTACAGATTTACAATACTCTTCAATATTGGCTACTAATTTTTCATTAGATAGAGATCGTTCATCTAATACTCCTAGTAAAATTTCCTTACATGGTTTCATTGTATATCCTTTTAATACATTATAAGAGTCTTTCTAGCAGTATACTATAATATATAAATATAATTTATGTATTAGTATAAGAATAAAATACATATAGATCAATTTCTAATATAAATATGTAAACTAGCTAAATAATTAAATATACTCGCAATGGTATGGGATTTGATAGAAGAGTATCATGTGAGATCATATTTTCTTCATCAAAATCAAAATAATGCGACACTAATGCGATATTCAGACGATATACTCCTATTGAGTTTGGAGAAATCTCTTCCTCCTGAAGTCTTCCCTTTTACCAAACTCACATAACTTTATATATCATACAATGCCATTTTGGAATGATATAATTTCTCTGAGTTTGGTAAACACCTTGTCCAAAATTAGGTTAAAGTACTACTTTAATTTGTTTACCAAGCTCAATTCTTAAATATGACATACTAATGACATTTCAGCTTGATATACTTCTTGTGAGTTTGGCAAATATGCTTGGTCAAGTAGTAGGAAGAAGAACTTGTCCAAGATTGGTAGTGGTCTCCTTTTATTAAATAATGCCAGAATGACTGATGCCAAACTCAATTTTTATGATTAAATAACATACTCTCAATAATTCAAATAAATCAAATCTTACTAATTACTTTAAATCTAACAAAGATTATTGATAGCAGTAATATTAAATGTATATGGAAAGTAAATGCATAAGTTAACAGTATATCAAAGAAAATAATTGTTAAATTAGTAAATATTTTGTAAGTAAGTTGAGTTTTGTTTTGTGATTGGTTGCGGGAGGCGGATTTGAACCACCGACCTTCGGGTTATGAGCCCGACGAGCTACCAAACTGCTCTATCCCGCGACAGGAATTTTATAACTCAGAAGAGTTAATGGAGTGAGATTATAGCTTGAAAAAATATTTTCAAACTTAAAACTCTTATGGATGGGGTAGAGGGATTCGAACCCCCGAATACCAGTACCAAAAACTAGTGCCTTACCGCTTGGCGATACCCCAACATTCATAAGTCATATTGCTTATGTGGACGGCATTATAGCACCAATCGTTTCACATGTCAAGAGGTTTTATAGAAAAAATTAAAAAAAGTTTCTGAACTGAAGTACGAATAGGTATAATACATCAAAACAAACTATATATGATTATAAATATTGGGAGAATGTATGTCGGTTGAAGCAATCAAAAGAGTAGAAAAAGCTATAGATGAGACAAAAAGAGGCCGCATGGTCATCATGATGGATGATGAGGATCGTGAAAATGAAGGTGATCTTGTCTATGCAGCTACTTTTTCGACACCAGAGTTGGTTAATTTTATGGCTAAAGAGGCTAGAGGTCTTATCTGTACACCTGTCACTAAAGAGATAGCTACAAAGCTTGATCTTCTACCTATGGTGAGCAATAATGTTTCCAACCACGAAACAGCCTTTACAGTCTCTATAGACTCTACAAATGCTGAGACCGGTATATCTGCAGCAGAGAGAGACGATTGTATCTCTAAATTGGCTTCCCCTCAAACTGTAGCAGAAGATTTTGTTCGTCCTGGACACATTTTTCCTCTTATCGCTAAAGATGGTGGTGTACTTGTCCGTACCGGACATACAGAAGGTTCTGTAGACTTGTGTAAACTTGCCGGTCTCGCTCCTGCAGCAGTTATTTGTGAGATCATTAAAGATGATGGAACGATGGCACGTATGGATGATCTGGAAGTGTTCTCTAAAGAGCATGACCTGTGTATTGTGTACATTTCAGATATTGTTGAGTATCGTTTGGCTAATGAACAGCTTGTTAAAAGAGTCACAGAAGAAGAGAGTGAACTTAGAGGTATTAAAGTTGAGAAAATTACTTATACAGATCACTTAGATAGAACACATACGGTTATACAGTTCTATAAAGCTCGTGAGACAGCAAACGTAAAGTTTCATAACATCGGTACAGATATCGGTCTTGTACTGGATGATAAACGTTTTTCTGCATTAAATAACTCTATAGATTATTTAAAAACTAACGGGGGAACACTTATTTTCCTTGATACTAAAGTGATCTCTAATGAGCAAGCAAAAGAGTTTGGTGTCGGTGCACAGATACTCAAGGATCTTGGTATTAAAAATATTAACCTTCTTACTACGAACAAAGATACAGAATTTGTAGGTCTAGCCGGATTTGGACTTGACGTTGTGGATAAGATAGAGATTATTTAGGCATATGGCTTCTTCAGGATTCTTAAAAAACAAAACCATTGCAAGCATACATATGTTTGTAATGGTTATGATGTTCATATTGGTCGTACTGGTAACTGTCATTGTTTTTTTTGGAGAATATAATGCTTTTGATAAAGAAGCGGCTATCATTCAGAAAAAGTTTACTGAGAAACAAAAAGAGTCAATACGTTTTGATACCCAAAGGGTATTAGGATTTATTACGCATATGTACGATAAAAGAGATCGCTCTGAAGATGATGAGATGGTCAAAAAACAGATTACCAATATTATCGAGGAACTTTACGGACGTGAAGATGGTACGGGGTATATTTTTATATATGACTATAATGGTGTGGTACTTTCTGATCCTGTACAAAGACAAAATATCGGTAAAAACCTTTTTAATATTGAAGATCCAAATGGTATAAAGGTTATCAAAGACCTTATTGATATTTCTAAAGATAAAGATGGTGGTTATGTTGAATATAGTTGGCTGAAGCCAACAAGTGGGAAGGTAAGTCCAAAAGTCTCTTATGCAAAATCTTTTGAACCTTGGGGATGGATGGTAGGAACAGGGGTTTATTTAGATGAAATAGAAAAAAGTATCGCCGAGCAGAGAAGTGCACTCCAAGAAAAACTAAACACATATATGATCAATATTATCATTTTGTTGGGTACACTATTTACTTTTGGTGTGATGGGGATCATTGTTGCAAATAATATTTTAAAAAGAGAAATAGACACTTTTACAAACTTTTTCCAAAAAGCAGCAACAACACATGTGCTTATTGATGAAAAACACATTAAACTTCGTGAGTTTAAAAATATGGTCTCTTACATCAATAATATGGTTGACGTGATTCACATACGTAAGAAAAAACTCAGAGAACTTAATGAAACATTGGAATTTAAAGTTGAAGAAAAAACGAAAGATCTAAATGAAAGAAATCAACAACTTACAGAAGAGAAAAACTACTCCAATTCATTGGTAGAAGCACAAGACAGTTTTATAAAACACTCTATCCATGAGATCAACACGCCATTAGCAGTTATTATGACGCATATTGATCTGTTTAAAATGAAAATAGGGGACAATAAGTACTTGTCTAAAATAGAGGCTGCAAGTAAGATCATTTCAAATATTTATGAAGATCTAAGTTATATGGTTAAAAAAGATCGTTTAGTATATGAGAAAAAAAACATGGATATATCAAAATTCATTATGGATAGAGTAGACTTTTTCTATGAGATCTCTCTAGGTAATAAACATATGATACTTACTAATGTTCAAGAGGGTATAAATCATTATTGTAGTCCTGAAAAATTACAGAGAATTGTAGATAACAACCTCTCAAATGGTATAAAGTTTGCCAATAAGGGTACAGACATTGAAGTAACATTAAATGAAACAGACGATAAAATAGAGTTAAGTTTCTTAAGTTATTCTCCTAAGATCTTAGATACTGAAGGCATATTTAAAGCATTTAAACGAGAAGATGACGTTAAAGGTGGTTTTGGTCTAGGGTTGGAGATTGTAAATTCGATCTGTATACAAGAGAACATTGACATTACATTAACTTCTGATGATATAAAAACGATTTTTAAATATACATTTAATAAGGACACTTAATGCGTGTACTTCTTTTAGAAGATGAATTGATGCTGCAGAGTGCAATTACTGAGTACTTAGTAGATATAGGTTACGAAGTCGATGCATTTGATGAGGGGACTGAAGTCTATAGCCATGTATCCGACAATCAATATGATCTATTTATATTTGACATTAACACACCTGGTATGGACGGACTAACTTTACTTACAAAGCTACAAGAAGAGAAAGTACATGTACCCACCATATTCATTTCTGCAATTACAGAAATTGAACAGATAAGTCAGGCATATGAACTAGGGTGTTATGACTACCTAAAAAAACCTTTTCATCTTAAAGAATTAGGTTTACATATTGAAAGATTATTTAAAATAGCAGATATTAGAGCTAAAAACTTTGTTAAAATTTCAAAAATGTACTGTTATAACTTAGAAAAGAAGTGTCTTCTTTTTGATGGTGAGGAGCAGATACTGACAAACAAACAATCACAGATCATAGAGCTTTTTGCTGCTAATATCAATAGAGTAGTGGATTTCGAAATGCTTAGGCATTATGCATGGGATGATAGTCCAGTAGACAATGCTATCATACGTGCTGAGATACATAGAGTAAGACAAACACTTAATGAAGACCTTATCACTACTTTAAAAGGAATTGGGTACATACTTTCTAAAAAAATATAATAATTGACGATAATATATAGTCATTTTGTAACTAATTTACACACATAACTTTTTTTAATATAGAAATTTTTCGTACTTTTCATACATGCTACGTTAATGCTATATTAATACTTCATACTCCAATTGTAAAAAATTACAAGGAGATAAAATGAAAAAGAGTGTATTGCTATCAGCAGTAGCAACAACAATGATAATGGCTGGTGGAGATGTGAAACCAGTAGAGCCAGTAGTAGTGGCTCCAGTAGTAGAGGAGGAGTCATTTGGAACAGTATCTGGACAATTGAGAGCATTCTATATTGACAGAACATATTCAGGATTCCTAGAGAATAATCGTAATTCACTGGCATTTGGTGGTTGGATCGGTTATGATACAGCAGATTGGCATGGACTTACAGCAGGTGTAAAGTTCTACGCAACAGAAGGTGCGAAACTACATGACGGACCATACAGTACAGCGTCGTCTGATCCATCACTTTATGGTGATAACTTCGAAAATTACGGTTTTATAGGTGAAGCATACTTAAACTATAAATTCGGGAATACAAACATCAAAGTGGGTCGCCAGAAGTTGAATACACCAATGGCAGGTGCAGATGATGCAAGAATGCTTCCAAACCTTTTTGAAGCGGCAGTATTGAGTAATTCTGATATTGACGGTACAACATTGATCTTAGGACATGTTTCAAGAATGACAGTGGGTACATTTGCAAACGTATATTCTCCAGGTGCACTTGCACTACAAGGTGGTTATGGTCTTGGATATAAAAAAGGTACAAACGGTAACTTTGAGAATATGGGTGTGATCGCTGTAGATGGTGAAGAGACTGATGGTGTAACAGTAGGTGCTGTTGTCTATAAAGGTATCGAAGGGTTAAATCTTCAATTCTGGGATTACTATGCACATGATCTTATGAATGTACTTTACCTTTCAGCAGATTACGGATGGAACGTAAGTGACGGCGTAAAAATGAAAGCTTCTGCACAATACATCGGTGAAAGTGATGTAGGTGATAAACTAGCTGGTGATGTTGACAGTGACTTCTGGGCAGTAAAACTAGGTGCTAGTGCTGGTGCATTAAGCGGATACATTGCTTACTCACAAACAGGTGACAGTGAAGGTACTATGAATGGTGGTATTATTACTCCATGGGGTGGTGTTCCGGCATATACACAAGGTATGGTTACAAGACACATGTTCTTCTCTGATACAAGCACATGGAAAGTAGCGGGTGTATACAAATTTAACGAAGCCTTTAATGTAAATGTAAAAGCAGTAGCTTACTACGCAACATTTGATGTAGGTGAAACTTCAACATACGCAGCAGGTGTAGAGAGTTCAGAAGCTGGTTTCGACATTATCTATAAACCAGCAAGCATTAAAGGGTTAAACCTAAGATTCAGAGGTAACTTCCCTTCAGACTTTACTGAAAATGCAGCAGGTGAAGGTCTAGACTGGGCAGAGTACAGACTAATCGCTAACTACAACTTTTAATAAGGAGATTTAATATGGATGCAGAAAAAGCACAAGCCTATTGGCAAGAAAATATTAGAACGATACTATCACTTTTGGTAGTATGGTTCATCGTTTCTCTAGGAGCAGGGGTATTGTTCATCAATCAACTCAACGCTATTGAGATCAGTGGAGTAAAACTAGGATTCTGGTTTGCACAACAAGGTTCAATTTACGCATTTGTAATACTTATCTTCGTATATGTATCAAAAATGAAAAAAATTGACGAAAAATACGGCGTACACGAATAGGGAGACGGAATGGAATTACAAGGTTTAATTTACCTATTTGTAGGTATTACGTTCGCAATATATATTGGTATTGCAATATGGAGTAAAGCTGGTTCTACTAAAGAGTTTTACGTAGCAGGTGGTGGAGTTCACCCAGTAGCAAATGGTATGGCGACAGCAGCAGACTGGATGTCAGCAGCGTCATTTATCTCACTTGCAGGTATCATTGCCTTTAAAGGTTCTGATGGTGGTGCTTACCTTATGGGTTGGACTGGTGGTTACGTACTACTGGCAATGCTTTTGGCTCCATACTTGAGAAAGTTCGGTAAATTTACTGTACCTGACTTTGTTGGTGACAGATATTATTCTGACCTAGCGCGTACTATTGCGGTTATATGTGTAATCTTTATTTCATTTACATATGTTGCTGGTCAAATGCGTGGTGTTGGTATCGTATTCTCTAGATTCTTACAAGTTGATGTTAACACAGGTGTTATGCTTGGTATGGGTATCGTATTTATCTACTCTGTATTGGGTGGTATGAAAGGTATTACATATACACAAGTTGCACAGTACATCGTAATGATCTTTGCATTTACAGTACCTGCTATCTTCCTTTCACTACAAGTAACAGATACATTCTTACCACAAATGGGACTCTTTTCACAGACCGCCTTTGCATTTAATGACGGGGTAAGGGCTATACCAGAAGGTACATACCTTATGCATGCTCTAGACCAAGCGGTGAATGATCTAGGATTCAATAACTATACTGACCCAGGATCTGTATTTAACATGTTCATGCTTACTATCGTACTTATGGCTGGTACAGCTGGACTTCCACACGTTATCGTTAGATTCTTTACAGTTCCAACGGTTCAAGATGCTAGAGTTTCTGCGGGTTGGGCATTGGTATTTATTGCTATTATGTATACAACGATCGCATCAGTTGCAGCATTCTCAAGAGTAAATCTTGTTAAAAACGTACAAAACGTTGAATATCAGCAGTTTGTAAACGGTGGTGTTGAAAGAGCAGATGGTACTATCAATGATGGTTCTTGGTTCAAAACTTGGGAACAAGGTGGACTACTGGCTTGGAACGATAGAAATGGCGATGGTAAGATCCAATACGCTAAAGGTGCAGCATTTGATGGTGCAAAAGGTAAACCAGCATATGATGGAGATAAAAGAGGCGCTAATGGTCAGAGATTGACTACAAATGCTAAAGGTGCTCCAACAGAAGCTGAACTTAAAGCGAACAACGGAATCGCAAATGAGATCTATGT
>CBFHPE010000047.1:0-13968 GCA_965657515.1 Sulfurovum sp. | reverse complement strand
AGGGCATCGCTGGGTAGCTATGTTCGGATGTGATAACCGCTGAAAGCATCTAAGCGGGAAGCCAACTCCAAGATGAATCTTCCCTGAAGATCCGCAGAAGACTACTGCGTTGATAGGCTGGGTGTGTAAGTGATGAAAGTCATTTAGCTGACCAGTACTAATAGATCGTTCGTATTTACTTTATTCTTCAATAGGTACTACCTTATTAAGTGCAAACTTAATAACATTAAGTCCTTCTAAGATTGTAATTTACACAAACAACATGAATCAAATTAAATCTTGATCGTTAGACTCTTAACAATACTAAGTTTACTCAAGCTTTCCAAAGCAAAGAGAATTAAGCACATTATGGTGTTCTTACTTCTCTTAGTGGTGGGGCTAGAGGGAGGGTCATACCCAGCTCCATTCCGAACCTGGAAGTCAAGCCTCCCATCGCCGATAATACTGCAGGCTACGTCTGTGGAAATGTAGGTCGCTGCCACTTTGAGTTTTTTTAACTACTTTCTCTTAACAATCATTCAACATTCAATATTTACTTTTAATCTTGATCATCGACTATCTATGACACTTTACTACTTACATTAATCCTCTATTAACTCTTACTTACCCTTGGTTAATCCCCATCACTTATAATCTAATCAGAAAAGGCACGAATCCGAGTTGAAGTTTACTCCTTGTCCAAAAATTGTATTCTCCTCCCCCCTTTCCTTGTTTGTCTTCGGATTTGCCTTTTTTTATAACTCTTATAAGCACCATTAATCATATTTTTTGAACTTTGTCATCATTTTTAATGAACCATTAATCTAAAATATATATAATACGCGTACAAAAGGCAGTTATTTAAACATTCTAATCAACGAGTTTTACGCCTTGTCCAAAATTTGTAAATTTCTTTATAGTTTTTTAGTTTGGACTGTCTTTTCTTACTATCATTTTCTAAAACCTAATCAAACGTACTTTACGATAAAATACATCTAATATTATAATACAGGATACAACTATGTCTACAAAGATGGCATCTGCCCGAATCTCTACAGCCAGTTCAGAACTTCTTACTGAACTTAACAATTCTCTCCCTTTTGATAAAGTACTTTATGCAGAAGATATAGAAGGTTCAAGAGCCCATGCCTATATGCTTGGAGAACGTGGGATAATTACTAAAGATGATGTAGCTAAGATTGATGCTGGTTTAGCACAGATAAAGCAGCAAATAGAATCGGGTGATATATTGCTTGATGGTGATGATGAGGATATACATATGGCCATTGAACGTCATTTGACTGAACGTATTGGTGATGCAGGTAAACGTTTGCATACAGCACGTTCACGTAATGATCAGGTGGCACTTGATTTTAGAATGTTTGTACAGAGAAATGGACTGACTATTGCTGAGTTACTTTTGGAGAACATTCAAACTTTTATCACAGTGGCAGAGAAAAATGCTGATGTGATGCTCCCTGGGATGACGCACTTACAACATGCACAGCCTATAAACTTTGGTTTCCATATGATGGCATATGCAAGTATGTTCAAACGTGATTATGAGCGTTTTATGAGCTCATATGAACGTAATAACTTTTCGCCCATCGGTTGTGCAGCATTGGCAGGTACTCCTCATAATGTGGATAGAAAGATAACTGCTGAGAAATTAGGATTTGATGCACCTACTTTAAACTGTCTAGACACAGTGAGTGATAGAGATTTTGCACTTGAAATCCTCTTCAATATCTCTACGATGATGATGCATATGAGTCGTTTAAGTGAAGAACTGATCATCTGGTCTACAAGTGAGTTTGGTTTTGTGACACTCTCTGATCGTCATGCAACAGGATCATCTATCATGCCACAAAAGAAAAACCCTGATATTCCAGAGTTGTTACGTGGTAAAACAGGACGTGTAAACGGTAATCTTATTTCTCTGCTTACTGTTATGAAAGGGCTTAGCCTTGCCTACAATAAAGATATGCAAGAAGACAAGGAGGGTGTTTTTGACTCTGTTAGAACAGCATTACTCTCTTTACAGGTTATGAATGAAATGATCGCTGATATGACAGTTAATGCAGACAAAATGGAAGCAGCATGTATGATAGGCCACTTGTCGGCTACTGACTTAGCTGACTACCTCGTAAAAGAAGCTGGACTTCCATTCCGTGATGCATATCACATTGTAGGAAATGTCGTTAACATGGCAGAAGAAAAGGGACTTGATATCTCTGAACTTTCTTTAATAGATCTGCAGAGTATAGATGACCGTATAGGTGAAAATGTCATAGTACTACTTGATAATCGTGCTTCTATGAATGCTCGTCAGTCTGAAGGTGGTACTGCTACTGTGAGGACTTTGGAGCAGATAGAAAGTTTGAAGGGTTGGATAAATACTAAAAGATAGTTTTAATTCACTTACCACTTTGAATACGGATGTTCTATAAGGTTTGAATTAAAATATCTTGTATCATCTGTAACTTCTTTGGTTACCCAGTTTGGTAAAGTAAAGACTTCATCTTCACTTTCCAGTTCTAGTTCTGCAACAACCAACCCTTTGTTTGAACCTTCAAAAACATCAACTTCCCATAGATGACCTTCATGCTTCACTAGGTATCGTATTTTGTCTATGTATGATGTATGGCATAGATTGTCTAGCATATCTTGTGCATCTTGTATGGGGATGGGATATTCGAATTCTAGTTTTGAGATACCTGTATTTTTACTTTTGATAGTTAAAAATGCCTCTTTGTCACGTATACGAATGCGAACGGTCGTGAGATCTATCGTCTGGATGTACCCTTGTTTTATTTGATAGCCATTTTGTAATGGCCCTATTTTGTTAATATCAATTAAAAATTTTCGTTCGATCTCTATGCCCATTGTATGCCCTCAATAGTCTGTTTATATATAGGTAAGGTTCATATCCGATAAGGTAACAATTTGATTTGTTACTTTTTGATCGATGGCAAAGTGTAAAAGCTGTACAAGACGGTCTCCAAGTTTTGCAGCCGATATTTTTTGATCTTGAGATGACAGTACTGAATAAGTATCTTGGGATGGATATTTTTCATGATAACTGTGTAAGATAAGTTCTGCAGCCTTTAACGCATCTTGCCCGTCAACCACACTATACACAATAAATGTCAAGTTGGGGGTTAAAGCTATGGCAACATCACTTTCCCTGATATGATTTTGACAGAAATCAATGTCAACTGTTGTATCCGAATAGATCAACATACCAGAATAATTAATTTGATAACGTTCCAAGAGTGATTTTTCTCTGTGGGTGAAATGATTAATCTGTCCTTTTAATTCTGTAAATATTTTTAATTGAGTCTCATCAAGCATAGTAGTCCTTTAAATTATTATAACACAATTTAAAATAGTTTTTTATTCTCTTTAATTATGTGTTTGAAGACTCTTAATTGTAAATGACAAGTCAAAAGATTTCTTTCATGAAGAAGTTTCGGAAGTTTTTAAAAAATTTATAGTACACTTGAAACAAAAATAAAAAGGCAATACATGAATGTATCGGTAGAGTATTTAGGTGATAAAAAGTTTAAGGCAAATACAATTAAGTCAAGTTATACACTTGACTGTAAAGAGATCACACCTGTGGAATATTTTGCAACAGGTATCATAGGATGTACGGGTATAGATCTTGTGATGATGGCAGAGAAAGATGGCTTTGAAGTAAACAATTACTCTGTAAAAGCTGAGATAGAAAGAACAGAAACTGTGCCTATGAAATTTGCTTCTATGCACATCATTTTTGATTTTGAGGGTGCATTTGATGAAACAAAAGCTAAGAGGTACATAGGAGCTTCTTTGGAGAGTTATTGTACTACTGTGAATTCTATTCGTGATTCAGTGAAGGTAACATATACAATTATTCATAACGGTGAGACTATTTTAGAAAATGAAGGTCTTATCTCTATGGGGAGTATTACTAGTGAAGATGGATTTGGTGCTGCGTGCGGGGCATAAGTTTTAGTTTTTTTTTAGTTTAGAAATGAGCGTTGCTATACGTTTTGCTGTAAACTTTTTACCTTTGACCTTCGCAACAGGTTGACGTTTGCACACCTTGCACATACTGATACATGATTTTAGTATGATCATATCATCAGGAAAAACTTTTGTGAGTTTTTTCTGAAGTTTATTTACTTTTGCGTATTTTTTACATATTTGTATCTTCATGTTTTACTATAGCATATTTATATTCACTTCAGAAACTTTTTAATGTTATGGGAGTATGATAATTTATATACATAGCATAAAAAAGGAGACGTGATGAATCCCGTAGAACAAGATATTTTAAGAAGAAAAGATGAGATAATCTCAGAAGTCAATGGCGTTTTTAAGCTAAATATGTCGATCACAAATTGGGATGTACCAGAAGCTGATGATGAGTTGGCAGGCAAGATGATCATCGATATCATGCAAGAAGCCCTTGATGGATTAAAGAAAAAGTTGAGTGAAGGCGCATTTAAAGACTATTAACTCCTTGAATCATGCATATATGATGTAATACACTTTTGGCTATAATTCCAAAAATTTCCCCATATAATGGATATATAAATGATACAACTTACCAATCTCTCTAAAAGCTTCGGGGGACAAACCCTTTTTAATGATGTCAATCTTAAGTTGAACCATGGACAGAAGATAGGGCTTGTGGGACGCAATGGTTCTGGTAAATCTACACTGTTCAAGATCATATTGGGTGATGAGAGTCATGATTCAGGGGAAGTGGCGATCCCTAAGAATTACCGTATAGGAACGTTAAAGCAACATCTTGTATTTACGGAGTCAACAGTGCGTGAAGAGTGTGCTTTGGTACTGTCAGAAGATGAACAATGGAACTTTTACAAGATCGAAAAACTGCTATTTGGCCTTGGATTTACAGAAGAAGATCTAGACAAAGATCCGCTTAGTTTTTCTGGTGGTTATCAGATACGTATCAACCTGGTAAAACTTTTGGCAACTGAGCCAAATATGCTATTACTTGATGAACCTACGAATTACTTGGATATTATCTCATTACGATGGTTAAAAGGGTTTATAAAAGAGTTTGATGGTGAAGTGATCATTATCACGCACGACAGAGACTTTATGGACTCTGTGACAACACATACGATGGGTGTACAGCGTAAATCTTTACATATGGTGCAGGGTAATAGTTATAAATACTATGCAACACTTGAACTCGCAGATGAAACCTATGAAAAAACAAAAGCCAATCAAGATAAAAAACGTAAAGAACTTGAAGAGTTTGTTGCGCGTAATAAAGCTAGAGCCTCCACAGCAGCACTTGCACAGTCAAAACAAAAAGAACTGGATAAGATGGATGATATGGAGGATTTAGCGACAGATGCAAACCTCTCTTTTAATTTTAATTATAAAGAGACACCTGCCAAAATCATCTTTCGTGCAGAAGAACTTGGGTTTGGCTATAACCCTGACGAACCGCTTTTTAACAATATTACTTTTGCGATGGAAAAGGGTAAACGTTTGGCGATCATTGGAAAGAACGGTAAGGGTAAATCTACTTTACTGAACTACATTGCTGGAGAATTACCATTACAGCAGGGAAAACTTGACTTTCATCCTTCTACACAATTTGCCCATTTTGGACAAACGAACATTGAAAGACTCAATGTAAAAAATACTGTTGTAGATGAGATAGCTTCTATGAGCAAAGAGATAGGTATCCCCCAGGCGCGTAATATTGCCGGTCGTATGATGTTTTCTGGTGAACTTGGGGACAAGAAGATTGAAGTACTTTCAGGGGGGGAGAGAAGTCGTGTGATGTTAGGAAAGATCATCGCAACTCCTGCAAACTTACTCTTTCTGGATGAACCGACAAACCACCTTGATATGCAGTCAATAGATGCATTGGCAGATGCCATAGAGAACTTTAAAGGTTCACTTATTATGGTTACGCACTCGGAGATGTTACTTCATAGACTGGCAGATGCTCTTATCATATTTCATAAAGGTGGGGCTGAATATTTTGATGGTACCTATGCTGAATTCTTGGAAAAGATAGGTTGGGAAGAAGAAGAGGGGACAAAACCTAAAAAGAAAAAGCCTAAGATCAACCATAAGGAGCGAAAGGCATTACGTAAAGCAGTCACAAAAGAACGTAATGAAGTACGTAAAGAGTATACAAAAGAGATAAAACTTTGTGAAGAGAAGATCGAGGTTTTAGAGTCTGAAATGGCTGTAAAAAATGAGGCTTTAGAGAAAGCTTCAAATACGGGAGACAATGATATCATTATGGAACTTTCTCGTGAAGTAGGTCTTGTACAGCAAGAGATAGATGCATTTTTTGAACGTTTGGAAGTAGCTACAGAAAAAGATGATGAAATTGTTGCGGAGTATGAGTTGAAGCTTGAAGAGATCGATGCTTAACTTTAAAGTTTAGGGTGCGTTTGTTAACGCACCTTTTAAAATTATAAACTTTTATGCGGATCTTCGTGTAAGTGATTCCATACCAATTTTCCTCCACCTAACATGTGGAAATGTAAGTGTAATATCTCCTGTCCTCCGTCTTCACCATTGTTTGTAATGAGTCTGTATCCGTTAATATCCAAACCAACTTTTGTTGCTACTTCCTGTGCGAATTCTGTGAGTCCGGCCATCATCTCAGGTGTAACACTTTGAAAGTTGTCAACATGTTGTTTAGGGATGATCAAGATATGAACAGGGGCTTTAGGATAGAGGTCATGAAATGCTAAAAAGTGCTCGCTCTCATGTACCGTATTGTTTGGGATCTCTTTGTTTACGATTTTACAAAATATACACATATATGTGTCCTTTAAAATGATTTAGTTTGCCAATTATATCACACAAAAAGCCTATTAAATCACCTTATTAGCAACTTTTAGTTAAAATCACGGTAATTACAACAAATAGGTATATGGATTTTATGGAAAATTTAGAAGAAAAAATAGTTCAGGCTGATTCGCTTGAAGCATTAGAAAAAGTGCGTGTTGAGCTTTTTGGAAAGAAGGGTGTTTTAGCAGCGCAGTTTGCTAAAATGAAAGATGTCCCTGGTCCAGAAAAGAAAGCTTTTGCACAAGGACTCAATGAAAACAAAGCAGCACTACAAGCTAGCTTTGATGCACGTTATGAGGCACTTAAAGCTGAAGAGATCGATAGAACACTGAAGTCCGAAGCGATAGACGTCTCTTTATATAGTACACTTGCCAATAAAGGTGCACTACACCCAGTAATGGAAACAATGGACAAGATCATCGATTATTTTGTAGCGTTGAATTTTGCAGTAGAATCAGGACCTATGGTGGAAGATGATTTTCATAATTTTGAAGCACTGAACTTACCAAAATATCACCCGGCACGTGATATGCAAGATACTTTTTATTTTAAAGATGGTGGATTGCTTAGAACACATACCTCACCGGTACAGATACGTACGATGATGGAGACAAAACCGCCTATTCGTATGATAGCACCGGGAACAGTTTTTAGACGTGACTATGACTTAACCCATACACCTATGTTCCATCAGGTTGAGGGACTTGTTGTAGAAGATAAGGGACATGTGAGTTTTGCAAACTTGAAAGCGATCTTAACGGATTTCCTTCAGTATATGTTCGGTGATGTTGATGTGCGTTTTAGACCAAGCTTTTTCCCGTTCACCGAACCTTCAGCTGAAGTAGACATCTCTTGTATCTTCTGTGAAGGTGAAGGGTGTAGGGTCTGTTCTCATACGGGTTGGCTCGAAGTACTTGGTTGTGGGATCGTAGATCCAAATGTCTTTAAAGCAGTAGGTTATGAGGATGTGAGTGGATATGCCTTTGGTTTAGGTGTAGAACGTTTCGCAATGTTGATGCATAAGATACCGGACTTAAGAAGCCTGTTTGAAGGAGATATAAGATTGTTGGAGCAGTTTAGATGATAGTAACTAGATCGTGGTTAAATGAATTTATAGACCTTAGTGGTGTTAGTAATGATAAACTGTATGAAACGTTCAACTCAATAGGGTTAGAGGTTGACAGTCTCAATCAAGTTGAGATAGCTCAAGGCGTGGTTGTAGGTAAGATACTCTCTTGTGAAAAACATCCTGATGCAGATAAACTGAATGTTTGTCAGATCGATGTAGGAAGTGGCACGAGACAAATTGTGTGTGGTGCAGCCAATGTAGTTGATGCTGAATATGTTGCTGTAGCAACAATTGGTGCAGTGCTGCCAGGTGATTTCGCTATTAAACATGCAAAGCTTCGTGGTGTAGAGTCTGAAGGTATGGTTTGTGCCTCTTCGGAACTTGGTCTGCCTGAGATGGGTAAAGGGATCATGATACTTGATGAGAGTATCGGTGAACTTACAGTGGGTAGTGAGTTGTCTTCTTATCCAGATGTAGCAGATACGATCATTGAGCTTGAACTTACTGCAAATAGAGGAGATTGTCTCTCTGTGTATGGTGTAGCAAGAGACCTTTCTGCTGCGCTTGATATTGAGATGAAAAGATTTGAGTATAAACAAGAAGATAAGATAAAACTAGGTATTGCGAGAGAAGCAGAGATCCATACAGAAGGCCATATGGATGGAGATCTACACTATAAATTAGCTACTATTGACGATATCAGAGCAAGTTTTTTAGTGAACCTTCGATTAGCAATGGTGAATGTTGAGGCTGAAGGTGCATTAAACAGTCTTTTGGCATATGCTACACATACTACAGGTGTTATTTTACGTGCGTATGACAGTACGTTCTTCCGTAATGAAGACAATAAGGTCTGTGTACTTCCAAAAGCTAAGGCTGAAGGGATCATTGAAATAACCAATACAAAGGATAAAGCTTCTGTAGTAGGTGTGATCCAGGAAGATGAAGCAAAAGCCAACGATACGACCAAAGAACTACTTTTGGAAGCGAGCTACATCAATCCAGACACGCTAGTGGAAGCTATACATTCCACAGAATTAGAAACAGATGATCTTTATTATAAAACTTCAAGAGGTTCAAACCCGGATCTTACGTTTGGTCTTGAATGTTTAGGGCTCCTTATGGATAAATATACGGATATCTCTTGTTATGAAGGCTCACTTGATGTAAGTGTAGATAGAGAAAATGAAAGAGTAGCTGTAGATGCGAAAGAGATCTCATCGATAGTGGGCATGGAGATTGAGATATCTAAGATAGTCACCATTCTTAAAAAACTTGGTTTTGAAATAACAACTATGGGGTCAGATACAGTTTCTGTGATAGTGCCACTCTTTAGACATGACATTAAACATATACAAGATGTTTCCGAAGAGATAGTACGTATTATCGGTATTAATAATATCATTGCAAAACCACTTGTATTTGCTGAACAGCCACGCTTAAATAATACTACAGATAGATATAAAGCGAAAAAATCATTTAAAAATCGTGCAGTGGGTACAGGTTTTTATGAAAATGTGTCGTATGTTTTCTCTGAAAGATCACTTTTGGAAAAGTATGGTTTTTCAACCATTGATGATGAGCTTGAATTGGCAAATCCTATAGCTGAAGAACTTAATACTTTAAGATCAACCATCTTAGTAAATTTACTGAATGCTGTAAAGCGTAATGTGAGTTATACTAAAAAGTCTATTCCTCTTTTTGAAATGGGTGCCGTTTTTGGTTCCAAACGTGAACAGAGTGAAGTGATCTCTTTTGTTTTTTCAGGACAACTTGAAAGTGAAAATATCTCTAATGCAGGGAAACCACAAATGATTGATTTTGCTGCGTTTACACAAAAAGTAGGTTCTGTGATCGGTGCATTTGAACTGGTACCTTGTACAGCTAAAAACGGTTTGATTCATCCTTATCAGTCTGCTGATGTAGTAGTCAATGGTAAAGTATGTGGCTTTATCTCTAAATTACATCCTACGGTGCAAGAGAGTTTTGATATACCAGTAACCTTTATCGCAGAGCTGGATTTTGATACATTTTTACCTAAACATATCAATGCTACGCCTATCTCCAAGTTTCAGGGAGTATATAAAGATCTCTCAGTAGTGATAGATAAATCTTTAAATTACTTTGAGGTAGTAAAGGTACTTAATGCTTTGGATCTTCCTACACTTAAAGACGCTTATCCTGTGGACATTTATGAAGATGAAAAGTTGGGAGATAAAAAGTCTCTTACGATTCGTTTCTTTATTCAGTCTATGGAAAAAACACTTGAAGATGCTGATATGGAGAGTGTGATGAGTGAGATCATGTCTACACTCGAATCAGAGTGTAAAGCAGAGTTGAGGTAAATTATGAAAATACAGCTTGCATCTAGTTATGGGTTTTGTTTTGGTGTAAAGAGGGCTATTGAGATAGCTGAAGAACACAAAGGCTCTGTGACCTATGGTCCTCTGATCCACAATAAAGATGAGATCAATAGACTTAAAGAAGGCTTTAATATAGGTCTGGCTGAAAAGTTAGAGGATATCCATACGGATGATGCTGTGGTCATACGTACGCACGGCATACCTAAAAATGAACTTGCAAGTTTGAATGCACAAGAACATAAAGTGATAGATGCGACCTGCCCTTATGTAACAACACCTCAAAATATTGTGAAAAATATGAGTAAAGAAGGTTACAGTATAGTGATCTTTGGAGACAGTGAACATCCTGAGATCAAAGGGGTTGTTTCCTATGCTGAACATCCTGATGATGCTTATATAGTGTTGGAGCCAGAGGAGTTGGATGAACTACCTTTGAAAGGTAAAGTGGCAGTGGTCTCTCAAACCACTAAAAAGCCTGAAGATTTTGCGAAAATAGTTTCTGCATTGATGTTGACACGTAAAGAAGTACGTGTGTTTAACACTATTTGTAATGCAACCTTTGAAAACCAGGATGCTGCATCAGAACTTGCAAAAGATGCAGATGTAATGATAGTTATCGGTGGGAAACACTCTTCAAATACAAAACAGTTACATAGCATTTGTGAACGCGACTGTTCAGACAGTTATTTGATAGAAAATTGTGATGAACTTGAAGCTCCTTGGTTTGAAGGCAAAGAACTTTGTGGTATCTCTGCGGGTGCTTCTACACCTGACTGGGTTGTGCAAAATGTAATCGATAAAATACAAGAGATGAAAAAAGTAGAGCAAGTTTCATGAATACGTTAACATTAAAACCTATCTCTAAGATAGACGGGGAGATCAACCTTCCTGGATCCAAAAGTCTTTCCAATAGAGCTTTACTATTGGCTGCTTTGGCAGAGGGTACAACAAATATCACTAATCTTTTGGAGAGTGATGACACACGTCATATGTTAAATGCGTTGAGACAACTTGGTATTGAGTATACCCTCTCTGATGATAAGACAGAATGTACCATCGTAGGTAATGCCGGGGCTTTACATTGTGATGATGCACAAGAACTTTTTTTAGGGAATGCAGGTACTGCGATGCGTCCTTTGTGTGCAGCTTTATGTTTGGGGACGGGCTCATATGTATTGACAGGTGAGCCTCGTATGAAAGAACGCCCAATTGGACATTTGGTAGATGCTTTACGACAGGCAGGTGCCAATATATCTTATATAGAAAATGAAGGCTATCCTCCGCTTCAGATAGAAGCAGGTGGACTTCAGGGTGGAGAGGTATCTATAGATGGTGCTATCTCCAGCCAATTTCTTACAGCACTTCTTATGGCAGCACCTATGGCTAAAAATGATATGCATATTACTATTATTGGAGAGTTGGTCTCTAAACCATATATTGATATTACCCTACATATTATGGAAGCATTTGGTGTTGAGGTAGTGAATGATGATTATAAAACATTTACTGTAAAAAGCGGACAGACCTATAAAGCAGTAGAATCATTTATGGTAGAAGGTGATGCCTCTTCAGCATCATATTTTTTAGCTGCTGCTGCCATTAAAGGCGGTACTGTGAAAGTGACAGGTATCGGTAGAAATACTATACAGGGTGATGTACAGTTTGTCGATGTTTTGGAGTTGATGGGTGCAAGAGTGGCATGGGGTGAAACGTATATTTCCGTAACAAGAGATGTACTTCGTCCCATCGATATGGACTTTAACCACATCCCTGATGCTGCAATGACCATCGCTACGATGGCTCTTTTTTGCGAGGGAACAACAACACTTCGTAACATTTACAACTGGAGGGTCAAAGAGACAGACAGACTCTATGCTATGGCAACAGAACTTCGTAAAGTCGGTGCTGATGTTGAAGAGGGTGAAGACTATCTAAAGATCACACCTCCTAAAGTACTTAAACATGCTGCTATTGATACCTATGATGATCATAGAATGGCAATGTGTTTCTCTCTTTTAGCCCTTGACCCGGTCTCTGTCACTATCAATGAACCTGAATGTACAGCAAAGACCTTTCCTACTTATTTTGATGTGCTCGAGAGTATTTCTCATTAACTTCATGCGCTGATCTTGTTGACGCTCCTGTTACTATAGTTATAGTAGGACCGATGCAATCTATCAAGCTTCCCCATAGAGATATAGAGTAAGCCATATTTATGTTTAAATGGGTATAATTACGCAAAATTTGTGTACACATAAGGATAGGTATGAAGTTCGAAGATATCGAAGTAGAAGAAGTAGATTTTGAGGCGATGCTCGAGGAATCGTTTAAGAAATCAGAGTCAAAAAGTGATTTAGTAACTGGAACGATCGTTAAGATCGATGAGAATGACGGTATAGTAGTTGTTGATATCGGTGGTGGTAGAGATGCAAATCTTGATATTGCTGAGATCACTGATGAAGAAGGTAATGTAACATTTGCTGTGAATGATTCTATAGAAGTAGTAACAATGGGTAGAGGACGTATCTCTCATAAAGCTGCACTTGGAAGAGTAGCACTTAACGAGTTTATCTCAGAGTATGATGAAGAGCAAGAGTACATTATTGAAGGTGTTGTTACTAAGAAAAACAAAGGCGGATATGTAGTAGAAGTTGATGGTTTAGAATTTTTCATGCCACGTACACTCTCTTACCTCTCTTCTAAAATAGACCCTATAGGTAAAAAAGTAAAAGCACTTATCGTTAAAGTTGATAAAGATAAAGGTTCAGTAGTTGTTTCTAGAAAAGAACTTATTGAAAGAGATAAAGCTAAAACTGACGAGATCGTTGAAGCTTTACTCGAAAACAAAGATCCAGTTGTAGGTACGATCAAAAAGATCACTTCTTACGGTATGTTTGTAGATGTAGGTGGAATGGATGGTCTTGTTCACTATTCACAGATCTCACATAAAGGTCCTGTTAACCCATCTAAATACTTTGCTGAAGGTGATGAAGTTAATGTTATCGCACTTGAGTATGATAAAAAGAAAAGACATCTTTCACTATCTATTAAAGATGCAAATCCTGATCCTTGGGAAGATATCGACTCAATTATCGGTGTAGGTGATACGGTAACTGCTACAGTTTCTAACATCGAACCATATGGTGTATTTGTTGATCTTGGTGAAGACCTTGAGGCATTCCTTCATGTATCTGAGATCTCTTGGGATAAAAATGTTAAACACCCTAAAGATTATTTAGAGAACAACACGGATATCAATGTTGAAGTGATCGAAATAGATAAAGAGGGTAGAAGACTTAGAGTAAGTCTTAAGAGCCTTCTTCCTAAACCTATGGATGCATTTGCATCAGCAAACAAAGTAGGTGACGTAGTAACAGGTACAGTAACATCTGTAACTGATTTTGGTGCATTTGTAAAAGTTGGTGCTGTAGAGGGTCTTCTTCATAATCAAGAGATCTCTTGGGATAAATCAAAATATGCAAAGTCAGAACTTAAAGTTGGTGATGAAGTAGAAGTGAAGATCATTAAGATCGATAGAGATGCAGGGAAAGTGTCACTTTCTAAGAAAGCACTTGAAGCTTCACCGGTAAAAGCTTTTGCTGAGTCACACAAAAACGGTTCTATCGTAACTGGTACAGTGAAAGATAAAAAAGACTTTGGTGTATTCATTTCACTTGAAGACAATGTTGATGCACTTATCAGAACAGAAGA
>CBFHPE010000046.1:0-14174 GCA_965657515.1 Sulfurovum sp. | reverse complement strand
AACTATTTGAAAAAACAGGTATCCTGGCGATAGAACAGCATCTACATGAATTACTTTATGGGAAAGAGGCACTTAAAGCTAAACTGATCCTCCATAAATCCAAAGAAAAGATACGCTACTTCATAGAAGAACATCAAGCAAAAGATAGTTATCAGCTCTCATTACTTTCTCAAAACAGGGAAGAGTTGGAAGAAAACCTGGCAGCACATCAAAAAAAGAGCCAGCATGCGCTAAAAGAGTTAAAAGAAGATATCAAACATCTTTATCAGACAACATGTGATTATGTTGAACGTTTAGATATTTTTTTAGATGAGGAGTTTATAGACCTAAGAGCACTTTTAGTGCAACGTCTTTTTTCAGATGTACAATACACCTATGAAAAATCTAAAAATAAGCCTGATGAAGATCGTTTAAAGATCATTATGGAGACTACACTTAAAGATGGTGTTTTAGAGACGACTAGAGATTATGGCTATAAATTGAATAAACGCCATGAGAAACTTATAGAAAGTTGTCAGAAACGCTTTGAAATTTTAAAAAAGCGCAATTTAGATTTTCTAATAGCAGAGTTTGAAACACTTTTCAGTGAACCTTTTTATAAAGGTTTTTTAACTTTCTCAACTAAAACGCTTACTAAAAGTGTACTTCAACTCATAGCACAAAGTAACCCTAAAGAGTTTACTGCATTACACATAGATTTAAATGAGTCTATAGAAGAAAATACTGATTCTATTATAGATCATATCAAAGAAAAAGCACATGCTAAATCTTTACAGCGTATTGAAGCATTTTTTGAACTTTTTTATACACAGATAGAGTATATAGAGAAAGAAGAGAAAAATGAGGAGAAGTTACTTCTAGAAAATTTAGAACAATTTGAACATAGAGATGATCACCTACAACAGAGTATCTCTTCACTTCTTTCTCGTAAAGAGCAGTCAAGCCTCATCTTACAGAGGTTAGAAGCATGAAGGTTCTAGAGGCTTTTGTCAATGAGTTTAAACAGTATCAGAAGGATAAACTGCATTTTGAAGCAGGTTTTTTAGGTGATGTTAAACGTGTAGCCTCTGCTCTGTTGGATGAAAAATTTCTTCCTTCAGTACAATTAAAAGAAGTACTGAATAAGCAGATACGTCGTGTAGAGTACCCAATAGAAATAGCCATTGTGGGTCAGTTCTCTTCAGGAAAATCAACATTTCTTAATGCACTGCTATCAAAAGACATATTACCAACCGGGATTACTCCTGTTACTTCAAAAGTTACCTATATCAATTATGGGGAACGTTATGAGATGAAAGTTACTTATCTCTCTGGGAAAGAGGTCTTTTTACCCATTAATGAGATGGAGAGCTATTTAGACCAAAGAAAAAGTACTATTAAAGATATTAAATATCTTACTTTGTATGCACCACTTGAACTGCTTAGAACCATTTCACTTGTAGACACCCCAGGCTTAAATTCTCAATCACACAGTGATACACAGACTACACATAAGGTTTTAAAGGATGTGGGAGGGATCATTTGGCTTTCTCTGATCGACAATGCAGGGAAACACTCTGAAGCTGTGACTTTGGAACATTATATGAAAGCTTTTAAAGAGAAGACGATTTGTCTTCTCAATCAAAAAGATAAATACACACCTGAGCAAATAGCCCAGACAAAAGCGTATGTTGAGGAAAAGTTTAATCACTATTTTGTACAGGTGACACCTATATCGGCAAAGCTGGCCTTAGAAGGAAGAGCAAACCGTAAAGAGAAACTTTTAGAAAAAGAGAAGCGACATTTTTTAAATGCACTGCATCAATTTACTCAAGAGAATGATGAAGATAAAGAAAACTATCTGGCATGTTTTGAAGCGCATCAAGAAAAGGTTTCAGAGATCAATAATAAAAACTATAGTTTAGAAGATGAAAAACTTGAAGCCTCAAATATCAACGAGGTAATTGACTTTATTAAAAAAGACATTATACCTTCTGCTAAAGAAAAGAAAAAAGTTGCAATCGGAAAAACCTTACATGAAATGATCGATCTACTTATAGAGCAGTATGAGTTGATAATAGAAGTTTACAAGCAACTACTTCTGATTTTAGAGAGATCAGAAGTAGTTGCCAATGCAGCATTTAAGAACTTAGTAAAAAAAAGTAATGCAAATCTCTCAAGTATTGAGGAAGAGTATAGTGAGATCATAGATGATCTCTCTTATATGGTCTATAGCCATATAGAGAAAAAAGAGCAATATCTTTATACGCAGAAAGAAGGTTTCATACATAAGGGACTTTATGCAAAAAAAAGTTATTTGCATCCGACTATAGACAAAGAAAAGTTAGACAGAGAACTTTTTTCCAAAGATAGTCTACTTAACCATAAACTTCTCGTTTATGTTGATGATATGAAGTTGATACAGTCACAAATAGAGAATGGTAACAATACTCTTTTTGAAAAACTTTCATCTTCCATAAAAAATTGGCAGACGAGTTATATGTTAATAAAAAAGAAGCGTGAAATTGCTTCAGGCATGGAATTTTCACATCTGCGGCTTTTCGCTGCGCAGATCGATGAGAAGATCATTAAACACTATAAGGAGCAACTTCATAAAACTCAAAAAAACATATCTTTGCAATTTGCAAAGCACAACACACAGATCAAATATGAACTGCTTGAAGCGTTTACCAAAACGCTTAATAGTTTAGAGAAAAAGATAGGAGAATCTGTACTCTTGCATCATCAAGAGCCAACAAAGTTTCCTATCTATCTTCCTAAAAAAGATGAAATATCATCGATCGTTAAAGAAGTGTTTAATCAACATCATGACGGTTCATTAAAGCATGATATACAAATAAATTTATACCACTTAAAGGATGCCCATCAACAGACCAACAAAGAAAATATGGAATATATAGGAAAAAAAGTGAACGTGATTCAAGACAAAATAAGCGCCTTAACGGGTATCTCAAAAATTATATAAAGGATAAGCATGAAAGCTTCTGATTTATTGGTAAAAGTATTGGAAAATGAAGGTGTGGAATATATCTTTGGTATTCCTGGAGAAGAGAATTTAGATTTTTTAGAGTCATTAAGACAGTCTAATATAAAATTGATATTAACACGACATGAACAGGCTGCTGGATTTATGGCAGCAACATATGGAAGACTGACAGGTAAAGTGGGTGTCTGTATTTCAACATTAGGGCCGGGTGCAACAAACTTTGCCACTTCAGCGGCTTATGCGCAATTAGGTGCTATGCCAATAATGATGATTACAGGGCAAAAACCTATTAAAAAATCAAAACAGGGTCGGTTTCAAATTGTAGATATCGTTCGTATGATGAGACCTATGACCAAATATTCAAAGCAGATAGTAAATGGTAACAATATCCCAGCTATGGTAAGAGATGCTTTCAAAATAGCAACAACAGAACGTCCAGGTGCTGTACACCTAGAACTTCCAGAAGACATTGCAGCTGAAGAAGTAGAAGAGAATGTTTACCCTGTAAGAACTGTACGTTATCCAACAGCAGGTAAACAGTGTGTGAACGAGGCGGTGAAGATGATCGAACGTGCTAAATCTCCTTTACTACTTATCGGTGCAGGTGCAAACAGAAACCGTATCGGTTATGTACTTACGGATTTTGTCAATGAAACAGGTATTCCTTTTTTCTCAACACAAATGGGTAAGGGTGTTGTTGATGAAAATCACAAACTGTGTCTCTCAACTGCAGCACTTTCAATTGATGATTTTATTCATGATGCGATCGATAAGGCAGACCTGATCATCAATGTTGGTCATGATGTGATTGAAAAACCACCATTTTTCATGAACAATGAACCTGATGCTACTCAAGTAATTCATGTTAACTTCCTACCTTCAAGTGTGGATGATACCTATTTCCCACAATTGGATGTAACAGGTGATATCGCATCTAACATGGGTTTGATCACAGCAGCCATTTCTAAACAAGACCATTGGGACTTTGATGTTGATATGCAGGTAATCAGTTCTGTAAAAGACAAACTTTCTAAATATTTTGGAGATACACGTTTCCCTATCTTACCACAAAGAGCAGTAAGAAGCATAAGAAAAACTCTGGGAGCATCTGATATCCTTACACTTGACAATGGTGTGTATAAAATTTGGTTCGCTCGTAATTATCGTTGTGCAGAATCCAACACACTTTTACTTGATAACGCTTTGGCAACGATGGGTGCTGGACTTCCTTCTGCAATGGCTGCAAAAATGGTACATCCAG
This sequence comes from Sulfurovum sp., assembly GCA_965657515.1. Taxonomy (GTDB): domain Bacteria; phylum Campylobacterota; class Campylobacteria; order Campylobacterales; family Sulfurovaceae; genus Sulfurovum. The sequence goes on along the minus strand of CBFHPE010000046.1, from coordinate 9,927 downwards.
ACAAGAAGGTAGTTACTGTATGTGGCGATGGTGGTTTTATGATGAATTCTCAAGAGATTGAGACGGCTATCAGATTAGAACTTGATCTTACGATCATCATACTAAATGACAACTCTTATGGAATGATCAAGTGGAAACAGGAAGGTATGGGCTTTGAGAACTATGGACTTGACTTGGAAAACCCTGATTTTGTAAAATATGCAGAAGCATATGGCGCACATGGATATAGACCGGATTCGACAGAAGATTTTGAGCAGATCTTAGATCATTGTGTTCATGCTAAAGGTGTTCATTTGATAGACCTGGCAGTTGATTATTCGTTAAATCATGCTATATTAAATGAATTATTACGCGACAGAGTAAAAATAGATTAATAATAAGGATTAAAAATGACAACAATAGAAGTAACTTCACCTTTTGATGGAAAAGTAGTAGGAAATGTACCATTTAGCTCATATGAAGAAGTAGAAGAGGCGATCTCTCTCGCACAAAGTACGTTTGCTGACCATGCAAATCATATGCCTAAATACAAACGTGTAGAGATCTTAGAAAAGACTATGGAGATCATGTCTTCACAAATTGAAGAACTGACTATCCTTTGTGCAAGTGAGGGTGGAAAACCTTATGTAGACTCTAAAGTAGAGATCCAGCGTGCTATCAATGGTATTAAGATCGCCATTGAAGAGTTGGGGAAATATGAGGGTAAAGAAGTAGCTATGGGACATACACTCTCTTCTGCAAATCGAATGGCGTATACATTTAAAGAACCTATTGGTGTATGTGCAGCTATTTCTGCATTTAATCACCCTTTTAACCTTGCAGTTCACCAAGTGGTACCAGCATTGGCAGTAGGGTGTCCAGTGATCATTAAACCTGCTACTCAAACACCTATGAGTGCTGTGAAGCTTATAGAGATACTCAAAGAGGCTGGTCTTCCTGATGGTTGGGCGCAAGCTGTGGTTTGTGACAGAAAAGGGGGAGAGCTTCTAGCAACTTCTCCTAAAGTAAATTTCTTGACCTTTATCGGTTCAGGTTCTGTAGGTTGGTATTTGAATTCAAAAGTAGCTGATGGAACACGTGTTGCTCTTGAACATGGTGGTGTTGCACCAGTTATTATTGAGCCGGATGCAGATATTGATGATCTTATCCCAGCTATTGGTAAAGGTGGTTTTTATCATGCTGGTCAAGTGTGTGTATCTGTACAGCGTGTATATGTACATGAAGATATCTTTGATGAAGTCTCAACAAGATTAGCTGAATATGCTTCAAACTTGGTAGTAGGTGACCAACTAGATCCTAATACAGATGTAGGACCACTAATTAACCACAATGAAGTAAATAGAATAGAAGAGTGGGTAAATGAAGCCGTTGATTCAGGAGCAAAAGTTTTAACTGGAGGTAAGCGTATCTCTGATTCATGTTTTGAAGCAACTGTTTTAGTTAATCCTAGTGATGATGTACAAGTATCTACACATGAAGTATTTGGACCTGTAGTTTGTGTATACAGCTATAATGATATTGAAGAGGCATTTACTCGTGCAAATGCTTTAGAGGTATCATTCCAAGCGGCGATCTTTACAAAAAATATCGATACAGCACTTAAAGGTGTAAAGAGACTCAATGGTACAGCTGTTATGGTTAATGACCATACAGCCTTCAGAGTTGACTGGATGCCGTTTGGTGGAGCAAAAGCTTCAGGTCTTGGTTTAGGTGGTATCGGACACTCAATGGAAGAGATGAGCAATGAAAAATTGATGGTAATTAAATCACCGTCATTATGAAAAAGATTGTTATCATAGGGGGAGGTTATGGTGGTCTTCGGGCTGCTGAAATTCTTTCAAAGACTAAAGATGTAGAAATATTAGTCATTGATAAAAACCTTTACCACTACCTGCAAACAGAAGTCTATGGCTTTATTGCAGGTAAATATAATTTTGATGAAATTACTATTGATATTAAACATTGGAGTATGGGGTTTAAAAATGTAAATTATTTACAGGCAAATATCCTTAAGGTAGAAGAAAAAGATAATTATATTTTGACAGAAAATGATGAACAGATTCCATTTGATTATCTCATTATTGCAGCAGGTGCATTAACACATATCAATAGATCAATTAAGGGATTGAGAGAACATTGTTTTGGTGTTAAAAAGCTCAATAGTGCTTATGATTTTAGAAGAGAAGTTGAAACTTTGATCTATTCAAAATTACAAGGAATAGATGATGATAGTAAGAAATCTGGATCTTGTAATATTGTTATAGGTGGTGCAGGATTGTCTGGTGTTGAAATTGCAGCAGAACTTGGCTATGTCTTACGTAAGTATGGTAAAGTTTCCGGCAAAAATATTCAAAATATCCAGATATATCTACTTAATCGTTCTAAAACAATTTTGCCTGGAATGAGTGATTTTTTAATATCTAAAAGTACTAAAAGACTTAAAAAACTAGGTGTACATCTGTATCTAAACAAAGAAATGAAAGAGGTAGATGATACTCACGTGTATTGTAGTGATGGGGAAAAGTTACCCTATAAATTTATTATTTTTACTGGAGGTATTAAAGCATTTGGATTAAATAAGCATATTGATGTCCCTAAAAATAATATTAATCAATTGATAGTAGACGAATATTTAAATATTCACAATATGAAGCATATATTTGCAATTGGAGACTGTGCGGAAATCACAAATCTAGATGGCGAATGGTTACCTCCTACTGCGCAAGTAGCTGAAGCCTGTGCTGCTTATGCTGCCAAAAATATTCAATCACAGCTTGACAATAAAAAACCAAATAAATTTGATATGAAAATACATGGTATGTTTGTTGCACTTGGAGGTAAATATGGTGCAGGTGAATTATTTGTATTTAAAGTGAGTGGATATTTAGGGTATCTTTTTAAAAGAGCTATAACAGTGTTCTATAATCTAGGCTTACATTTGCATATTAATACAGGTTTTAAAAAAAGGAACCATACGGAATCATAAAAATTTTATTTTATGCTGGCCTATGTTACAATTTATCAAAGAAAAACAAAGGAATGAAAATGCCAAAGAAGCTCATATTACTCATAGGTGTACCAGGATGTGGGAAAACAACTGATGCAAGGTTGATCTCTGAAAAACATGAAAAAGAAATTACCAGCCTCTCTACTGGTACACTTATTAAAGAAGAGATAGAACGGGGAACAGTAATAGGTAAGATCTCCAAAGGTTTTTTTGATAAAGGAGACCTTGTTCCTACACAGATAGTACTTGATATTATTGTTAATGCCATTGCAAATGCTCCAACTGAAATTATTCTTCTCTCTGGATTCCCGGGAAAACAAAAGCAGTTAGAGTATTTTGGCGATTATCTCTTTACACACGATAAAATTGAACTTATTTCCGTTATTGAACTTCAAGTCAATGATGTTTTGGCAAAAGAACGTTTTTTATCTACAGGTAGAAGTGAAGAGATCTTTGATCATGAGATGGCTGCTTACAAAGAGTCTATAGATGAAATTGAAAAACACTATAACAAAGAGCACCTTTTAGAGATTATCAATGCAGAAAAAGACCTTGAGCAGGTTGTAAACAGAATTGATGAACATCTATTGAGCAAAATAGAAGAACTTCGAAACCGTTAATACTTCATGGTTTTATCTAGAGAGGAGTTGTAAATTCTCCCTAGATATATAAAACATCACACTACATAATAACTTTTAGTACAACATATACTCTCAAATACTCTTCTTTATTCATTTATAAAAGACGCTATAAACACGATCCTCCTCTATACTTTTTGTATAGTTTATTATTATATAGATATTTTTATCTTGCGAATATTTTGCGAACATCATCTGATAAGATAATCTAAATTACATAAAATAAAAAAAGAGAGGTTGATTTTATGAAAAAACTATTTTTAATAACAGGTCTAGAGGGTACAGGACGTACTAAAAATGCACGTTTTTTATGTGAAAGGCATTCAGAGTGTTTAAGCTATTACAATACTGAGGGGAAATCGATAGACACCATTTTAAATGAAGTCAAGAGATCTGACACAAAAGGTGTACTTCTTGATGGTTTTCCGCAGACAACTGAAGAGATGTATGCACTCGATGAAAAGTTAAAAGAAGAAAAAGACATTGAATTGACCTTGGTTCTTAACCTAGAAGCTACAGATAAAGTAAGAGAAGAACGACTTAAGCATACTTTAGTAAAAGAAAAAGATGAATTAGATAAAATAAACTTAAAAGAGATCCAATCATTCTACAAGAAAAAAGGTCTTCTAAAAGTTCAGAATAGTGAGGATTATTTATCAAATATCTGTGCAGTCACAGAACTGATAGTTTTTCCTCGATTAGGAGAAGTAATATGACACTTATAGAAATATTTGCAGATTATATTCGTAATCAAAAAAGTCTCGTAGGTTATGTTGAAGAGCGTAAGAAAATGACAACAAGAGGAGAGTTCAATAATGATACACTTCTTTTGGCTGCTGAAAAGCTCGAACGTTTAAAAGAGGAAAAACCTGAGATCTATAAAGAGATGCATGAGTTACTTGAAGAGTATTATCGTAAAGATGAAGGACATTTTGTAGAGTATCCTATCAATTTCACACGTCAAATTCTTAAACTTTATGAAAATGAACGTGCTACGCCTGAGCGTGTTGTAGAATGTTATAGACAAGGATTAGATCACCCTTGTAACGATGCCTTTTAATAAAAAAGAGGAAAATATAAACTATGGAATTAAAGTGTTATCCTTCTAGTGAGGGATTATATCATCCTGATTTTGAACATGATGCATGTGGTGTAGGTTTTGTTGCACACCTAAAGGGTGAAGCATCACACACAATAGTTTCAAAAAGCTTAGAACTTTTAGCTAATTTGGAGCACAGAGGTGCTGTGGGTGCTGATAAGGATTCAGGAGACGGTGCAGGTATCCTAACACAAATACCTGACATATTTATGCGTCGTGTGACGCAAAGTTGTAACCTAAAAGAGCCTTTACCTCCTAAGGGTTCTTACGGTATAGGTGTTCTTTTCTTACCCCGTGACCCTGATGCATATAGTGAAACACAGAGTATTGTTGAGCGGTGTATTGAAGAGCTTGGGCAAGAGATACTCGGCTGGAGAGATGTACCTTCTGATAATACGACATTAGGAAGCTCAGGTAAAGCTATAGAACCTATTATCAGACAAGTTTTTATTAAAAAAGCCAGTGATATTGATGAGGAGGCTTTTGAAAGAAAACTCTTTGTTATACGTAAATATGCACAAACTCGTGTAACTGCTTCAAAATTACCGGGAACAGCGTATTTTTACATCGCCTCAATGTCTTCTAAGACCATCTCTTATAAAGGCCAACTGATCACAGAGCAGTTACCTCTGTATTTTCCTGATCTGAAAGAGCCTGATTATCATTCAGCTATCGCCTTAGTACATAGCCGATTTTCTACTAACACCTTTCCCTCATGGCCATTAGCACAACCTTTTAGATATATCGCACACAATGGAGAGATAAACACACTGAAAGGGAATGTAAATTGGATGAAAGCCAGACAGTCACTGCTCTCTTCAAAACTCTTTACTGCAGATGAACTTGATAAGATCTATCCTTACCTTATCAACGATACAAAAGGGAGCGATAGCTCCATTTTAGACAATGTCATTGAACTTTTAGTTTTGGCAGGAAGATCTTTGCCACATGTTATGGCTATGATGATACCTGAAGCATGGAAAAACAGTGAACTAAGCTCAAAACGTAGAGCTTTCTATGAGTATCATGCTACGTTTATGGAGCCTTGGGACGGCCCAGCTTCTGTTGTATTTACAGATGGCAAAATGGTCGGGGCAACGCTAGATAGAAATGGTCTGCGTCCTTCACGATACTCTCTCACAAAAGACGATATTCTGGTATTGGCCTCTGAACAGGGTGCATTAGAATTTGAGAGTAAAGATATAGTCCTTAAAGGGAGACTGCAACCAGGAAAAATACTAGTAGCCAACCTCGAAGAGGGGCGCTTAATGTATGACGATGAAGTCAAAGAAAAGATCGCCAGTGTTTATCCTTATGAAGAGTGGATAGAAAAACAAAAGATCAACCTTGATGATCTGAGTTTAAATATCCCTGTATCGCAACCAGATCATGCTAATATCCAACAACGTCAAAAATGTTTTGGCTATACCAAAGAAGATCTAAAAGTCCTGATCACACCAATGGTGAATGATGGTTATGAAGCAATGGGTTCCATGGGACATGATGCCTCCTTAGCTGTATTGTCACATAAGGCAACAAATCTCTATAACTATTTTCATCAACTCTTTGCTCAGGTGACCAACCCTCCTATAGACCCAATCCGTGAAGAGTCGATCATGTCATTGACATCTTATGTGGGTTCACAGGGGAACCTCTTCCAAGAGGTAGATGAAGATCGTAACTTTATACGCTTGGATTCACCAGTATTAGATAATATACAACTGGCAAAACTCAAAGGCATAGAAGCGTTTAATTTTAAAGCAAAAGTCATAAAAATTCATTTTGATGCCAATAAAAAAGGCTCCCTAAAAGACGCTATTTCATGCATACAAAATGATGCGTATCACGCTGTGAAGGATGGCGAGCATCAAGTACTTATTTTAAGTACTAAAGGTGTCAATGAAAATGATGCGCCAATTCCTACACTGTTAGCAACAAGTGCTGTACACCAGTATCTTACAAGCAAGGGTGTGAGAACTAAATGTGCATTGGTGATAGAGTCAGCAGAGCCTCGTGAGGTACACCATTTTGCAACACTTATAGGATATGGTGCCAACGCTATTAATCCGTTTCTGGCATTTGAGACCATAGAAGATATGCGACGAGAGAGAATGTTTAAAGAGGGACTCAGTAGAGAAGATGCTATCTTTAATTATATTTCAGCCATCAATAAGGGCCTCTATAAAATAATGTCTAAAATGGGTATCTCTACGATACGTTCTTATACCGGAGCACAAATTTTTGAAGCTGTGGGACTGAATGATGAGCTTATAGATACCTATTTTACAGGAACACCTTCAAGAGTTTCAGGTATAGGTTTGGAGACTTTGGAAGAAGAGACGCTTCTCTACCATAGATATGCCTATTTGGAACAGTCTACAGAGTCAAAAAGTTTATCTTTGGGTGGAGCATATGCCTATAGACTACGAGGAGAAAAGCACCTTGTAACTCCTGAAAACATTTTCCTGCTTCAAAAGTCAACCAAGCACAATGATTATAAAACCTTTAAAAGTTATACCAAAACCATTGATGACTCTGGTGAAGATTTTGTGACATTACGTAGCTTGCTTGATTTTAAAAACAAGAAGCCCATTGATATAAATGAGGTTGAACCTGTTGAAAACATCATGACACGCTTTGCTACAGGAGCAATGAGTTATGGTTCTATCTCTCAAGAAGCACATGAAACTCTTGCTATTGCTATGAATAGCATAGGTGCCATGAGTAATACAGGTGAAGGCGGTGAAGATGCCTCACGTTTTGGTACAGAGAAGAACTCTAAGATAAAACAAATAGCTTCTGGACGTTTTGGTGTGACTGCAAATTATCTGGTCAATGCAGAAGAGTTACAGATCAAACTGGCTCAGGGAGCAAAACCGGGTGAGGGAGGACAACTTCCCGGACATAAGGTCGATACTATCATCGGTGCAACGCGTCACTCAACACCGGGAGTTGGACTTATCTCACCTCCACCACATCATGATATTTACTCTATAGAAGACCTAAAACAACTCATACATGATCTTAAAAATGCTAATGTTAAAGCACGTATCAATACCAAACTTGTCTCAGAAGTAGGTGTTGGAACCATTGCAGCAGGTGTGGCTAAAGCTTACTCTGATGTAATCCTTATATCTGGGTTTGACGGGGGAACTGGTGCCAGTCCCCAAACTTCTATCAAACATGCAGGACTTCCTTGGGAACTTGGTTTGGCTGAAACACACCAAACATTGCTAAAGAATGGTCTCAGAGGACGAGTTGTTCTTCAGACAGATGGTCAGCTTAGAACAGGACGTGATCTCGCCATTGCTACACTGCTGGGTGCAGAAGAGTGGGGGATAGCTACAAGTGCACTGGTCGTAGAAGGGTGTATCATGATGCGTAAATGTCATATGAATACTTGCCCTGTGGGAATTGCCACACAAGATAAAGAGTTAAGAGCAAAATATACAGGTCGTCCTGAACATGTTGTAAATTTCGTACGTTTCTTAGCAACTGAACTTAGAGAGATCATGGCAGAACTTGGATTTAAAACCGTTGATGAGATGGTGGGGCGTGTAGATAAACTGAAAGCCAAAGATGGTGTAACACACTGGAAAGCAAAACAGCTCAAACTTGACAAACTACTTCATAAAATGCATATAGGACCTCAAGACAGTGCGTATAAAACAATGGATCAAGATCATGCTATAGATAAAGCGCTTGACAATACACTCATAGAGCATTTTAAAGATTCGATCGTCTCAAAAGAACCATTGAAAAAAGAACTTAGTATACGTAATGTTCATAGAACAGTAGGAACCATGCTTTCTGCAGAAATGACAAGAGTTCATGGAGAAAAAGGCCTTCCTGAAGATACACTTAACATAAATGCGAAAGGTACAGCAGGTCAAAGTTTTGCTGCTTTTGTAAATTCTGGGATCACTTTCAATATAGAAGGTGATGCTAATGATTATTTTGGAAAAGGACTTTGTGGTGCAAAATTGATCCTTAATCCTCCAAAAGACATTTCATATGAAACAGAGGGAAGTGTGATCGTTGGGAATGTAGCCTTTTATGGTGCTACATCCGGTGAAGCGTACATTCATGGTAAAGCAGGGGAACGTTTTGCTGTTAGGAACTCCGGTGTAAATGTAGTAGTAAGTAGTGTAGGTGATCATGGTTGTGAATATATGACTGGTGGTAAGGTCGTTATACTAGGTGACATAGGTAAAAACTTTGCAGCTGGTATGAGTGGAGGGATAGCTTATATATATGACAAAGAGAGCAAGCTTACTCAACGTATCAACCAAGGCTCAGTTGATCTGGATCCTCTGGATGAAGATGAAACTGCACTCAAGTCTATGATCCAAAAATATGCGATCTATACCAATGCTTCTAAAGCGTCTCATATTCTTGATAACTGGGAACATGAAAAAGAACATTTCATTAAAGTGATGCCGCGTGATTATAAACGTGTGCTCAATGACCAGAAAAATAAGTTAAAGGAGGTGGTATAAATGGGTAAGTCAACCGGTTTTAAAGAGTATCAGCGAAAAAACTTTACTTATGCTCCTGTAGAAGAACGTATTAAGCATTATAATGAATTTATCACCCCTCTACCAAAAGAAGATCTAGAAACACAAGGTGCACGATGTATGGATTGTGGTGTGCCATTTTGTCACAGTGACTATGGTTGTCCTGTAGGAAATGTTATTCCTGAATTTAATGATCATGTCTACAACCAAGAGTGGAAAAAAGCATTTAATGTTTTAATGAGCACAAATAATTTCCCTGAGTTTACAGGGAGAATCTGTCCGGCACCTTGTGAAACTGCATGTGTTTTGGGTATTCATGAGCCTGCAGTGACCATCAAAAATATAGAATTGTCTATCATAGAAAAAGCCTATGATGAGAGATGGATGAAACCACTTTACCCTATGATGACCACAGGTAAAAATGTGGCCATCATAGGGAGTGGGCCAGCAGGATTGGCTGCAGCGAACCAACTCAATAAAGCTGGTCACACAGTTATCGTTTACGAAAAAGAGAGCCGTGTGGGTGGATTATTGCGTTATGGTATTCCAAATTTTAAATTAGAAAAAGAAAAGGTGGTGCAAAGACGTATTGACATTATGAAAGAAGACGGTGTGAAGTTTATCTGTAATGCCAATGTTGGTGTTACTGTCTCTATAGATGAGATA
>CBFHPE010000045.1:0-14483 GCA_965657515.1 Sulfurovum sp. | reverse complement strand
TACCACCACCGATAGCTGATGCATAAGAAAGCGCTAACTCTTTAGTTGTTCCTGATGGGTTTTGACCAACAGCGATAAGATCTGGTATACCACCACCTCTTACAAACTCAGAACGAACTGTGTGTCCTGGTGCTTTTGGAGCAATCATTGTAACGTTGATATCTGCTCTTGGTGCAACTCTTCCATAGTGGATGTTAAACCCGTGTCCAAATGCGATCGTAGCACCAGACTTTAGGTTTGGCTCAATTTCACTTTCGTAAATCTCTTTTTGATTTTCATCTGGAAGAAGGATCATTACTACGTCAGATTTAGCAGAAGCTTCTGCAACTGTAAGTACTTCAAAACCTTTAGCAACTGCTTTGTCCCAAGATGAACCGTCTTTTCTAAGACCTATAACAACTTCTACACCAGAATCTCTTAGGTTTTCTGCGTGTGCGTGTCCTTGTGAACCGAAACCGATCATTGCTACTGTTTTAGATTTGATGATATTGATATCACAATCTTTGTCGTAATATACATTTAAAGTTGACATGTATTATCCTTCGTGTGTTGAAAATTTTCGCGATTATACCCAAATAATACTTATTAACGTAACATTTTCAGTCATCAATCTTTTATGATATAATAGATATCAAGAAAAATTAAGGAGCATTGATGATTGCATTTCTCAATGAAACAGTTCTGTGGTGGCACTGGATCATTTTTGGTATTATTTTATTAATTTTAGAAATGAGTACGGGTACTTTTTTTATGCTTGGTCTGGGAGTTGCCGCGATCATAGTAGGTATCATAGACACAAGCATGGGCACATCGTTTACGGTAGAACTTAGTATTTGGATGGTTCTTTCCATACTTGCCATAGCTGCATGGTTCAAATGGTTTAGAGAAAACCCCATCACTGACAGTGGACAGTCCAACTATAGACTTGATACACTAGGCATCGTTATGGAAGATATCAATCCACACAGCAGAGGAAAAGTCACGTTTGATACGCCGGTTTTAGGTAACAGTTCATGGCATGCCACAGCTAAAGTGGACATAGACAAAGGCACGCGTGTACAAATCGTACAGATCAATGGACAACTTATAGAAGTTGAACCGATAACAGCATAAGGAAGTATCATGGAAGCATTAAATATCGTCGTCATACTGGTCATTGGACTTGTCATAACCCTTTACAAAGGTATCAACATTGTCCCTCAAGGAGAAGAGTGGGTCGTTGAAAGACTTGGTAAATTTTCTCGTACACTTAACCCCGGACTCAATATCATTGTCCCTTACATTGAATCTATTCGTCAAAAGATCACTACAAGAGATATCATCTTGGATATACCTCAACAAGAAGTCATTACCAGAGATAATGCTGTCATTTTAACCAATGCGGTAACCTTCATACGTGTTACAAACCCAAGAGATGCACTTTATGGTATTGAAAATTTCAGACTTGCTATCCAGCAACTTGTTATGACAACCCTACGTTCCATTCTTGGTGAAATGTCACTTGATGAAGCACTCTCAAATCGTGAGATCATCAAAACCAGACTTAAAGACCAGATAGTGGATGATGTTGCTGACTGGGGTGTAACTGTCAAATCTGTAGAGATACAAGACATCTCCCCTTCAGCTTCTATGCAAGACTCTATGGAAAGACAAGCTGCAGCAGAAAGAGAAAGACGTGCAATAGAAACGACTGCAGAAGGTAATAAGAATGCTGCTATCTTGGAAGCAGATGGTAAACTTGAGGCTGCAAAAAGGGAAGCACAGGCACAAATAGCTTTGGCAAATGCCTCTGCTGAAGCCATCCGACTCATCTCTGACAACATCCAGGACAAAGAACTACCTGCCATGTTCTTACTTGGAGACAGATATATCAATTCACTAGAGCAGATCTCTAAAAGTGATAACTCTAAATTTGTTATCTATCCTGCTGACCTGCAAGGAGCCATTAAAGGTATGTTAGGGAATGTGTTTAAGAAATAATCCACATTAAAACTTAGGTTGACACGTACAATGTGTTAACCTGATAACATATAAATTACTTCTCTATTCTTTTCCATACTGTCTTACCCGTAGCACACACTTTATCTTCACCTTTGACACGTATGGTATGTACAAAAGAGTTTTCCTCACTATCTCTCTTAGTTAAAGATACGATCACATCACCATATTGTGCTTCTGAGATAAAACGTCCATCAATGGAATAGAGATAATAATTTTCTAGAATGTCTTCGGGTATAGACTCCATAAGCCATTGTAAATATCTAATATTATTCACATGTTTATTGGTGTCCATATCATACATATTAACCTTAAACTCTATCATAGATTCAGCAGAGTCAATGGCTTCTATTTTATTTGTAATATCATGTTCTATACATACTTCTTCAGAAGATGACCATTTTTCTTTAAAATCTTTATGTATTTTAGTAGGTCTTCGCTTTTCTATATCATAAAAGACCCATAAGCCTTTGGCTCTTCCTATTTCATTATAACTTTCATCATAGATAATATTTTCTCTAAATCCTCTAATGGCATGGTAGGTTGATATCCATGTTCTAATAATGATCTTTTCTTTATATTTTGGATACCGATCCATCTGCATCACACCAGAGAGTAAGACCCAACCAAGATTTTCCGACATCAAAGAAAACAGACTATGTCCAATGGAGTTACAGTGATCAGCAGCAGTCTCTTGAAGTAGTGTCAACATAGCTATGGGAGATGCCTCAGCATGTTTATTCATTTCAAAATATCTTAGATCGAATTCTTTATCAAAATAGTTGTCCATTGCCACTCCTCACTGAGTACTTCACAGAATATAGGTTTATTATACTATAAACCTTCAAGTACTGACTAATCAAACAATTCTTTAGATCCATGATTTAACTTTCTTATTCATTTTAATTTCGAAATATCTTATAAACTGACATTTTTACACTACGAAAGGCTTTTGATGATATGTATACTTAGCACATAAAAAAAGGAGTGTACATGAAAGTTGTATTAAGTATTGCTGGTTCAGATAGCAGTGGTGGTGCAGGCATACAAGCTGACCTAAAGACTTTTGAAGCATTTGATGTCTTTGGCACTACGGCCATCACCGTACTGACTGCACAAAACACCACAGGGGTTGAACACATTGTACCTATGGATGCATCATTTGTTAAACAGCAGATCGAGATGGTTTTTAAGGATTTTGATGTTGCGGCAATAAAGATCGGGATGCTTTTTAACAAAGATATCATTGATGTTGTTAATGATGTGATTGAGGATCTTAGCATCCCAGTTGTTCTTGATCCGGTATCTATTTCAAAAGCGGGTTCTCCTCTTCTTGAAGAAAACGCCTTGGTTGCAATGAAAAAATTGTTTAACAATGTTACACTCATTACGCCAAATCATCATGAAGCCTATGAATTCTTTGGATATAGGAATGGAGATACAAAATCTCTTGAAATGATCCAAAATCTCAATACACCAGTTCTTGTAAAACACCAATTTGTAGAACTTGCTGAAGGTAAATTTAGTTTTGACCAACTCTATTTTGATCATCAAAAGCGTGTTTTCCAATCTCCATTCATAGAGACTTCAAATCTACATGGTACAGGATGTTCTTACTCAAGTGCTATAACAGCCAATCTTGCATTGGGACATTCTCTTGAAAAATCTATTACTATTGCAAAAAAGTTTATCACTTATGCACTGCAGGAAGCACCTGATCTAGGAAATGGGCCTGGACCCATACAACATAAAAAAGGAGGAGCATATGTCGCGGTTGCTTAAAGGATTATATGTGATCACTGATGAAAACCTCACACCTGATGAAATGGTAGTCTCTTATGTAGAAGATGCACTCAAAGCAGGTGCTAATATAGTGCAATATAGAAATAAGACTAAAAGTGATGATGATGTAGAGGATATCTGTAGAGCATTGCAGGCTTTGTGTACACAACATAATGTGCCATTCATTATAGATGACAGACCTCATTTAGCTACGAAAATAGGTGCAGATGGCATACACATAGGTAAAGATGATATGCCAATTTATGAGGCTAGAAAGATCTTCCCAAAAGGTATCATAGGTGTGTCATGCTATGGGAGTATTCGTAAGGCAAAAGAGGCACAGGAAGAAGGAGCGGATTATGTGGCATTTGGCTCATTCTTTGCTTCACCTACGAAACCGCACTCAGGTATCATTTCGATGAATGTACTGCATAAAGCTAAAGAGGCCATAGATATCCCTATTTGTGCTATTGGTGGTATCAGTCAAACAAATATAGGTGAAATAGCAGCAACGTATACAGACATGATCTCAGTGGTAAGTGCAGCATTTGAGGGAAACACACAACAAAATGTATCTAACTTAATTAAAGGAATGAAAATATGAAATTGAAAATAGCGTTTGAATGGTTCTTGAACCCAGATCACTTACCATTTTTAGTAGGTATCCACAAAGGATATTTTGAAAAGTATGGCTTAGAGCTTGAACTTATCGTTCCAGATGAGCACTATGACGGACTAGATGAACTTATCGCTGGGAATATACAGTTTGCGACCAATGAACCTCTACATCTCATAGAACAATTTCATGAAAAATTTCTTTCATTAGGCACATATTTTGAGACCAAAGGTGGTGTCATCCTCAAAAAGGAGACATATGACAAAATTAAAAATGGTGAACTGATCACGATCACTACTCCAGTTTCAAATGATGTGACCAATACAATCGGGTTTGAGATCATTCGTCGTTACTTTGAAAAAGCTGGCATCGATGTAAACAAAGAACAAGTACACTTTGAACCTAACGGTTTTGAACATATCAAATACATGAAAGAAGGCGCTGATGGCGGTTGGCTCTACTTTTATAACTTTGAAGGTATAGAGGCTCAGCATGAGGGAATGGATCTACTCTATCTTGACGCACAAACTTCAGGTTTTGCAAATTTCTCTGCACTTGACCTTTTTGTAAATAAAGACTTTTATCATAACAACGAAGAGATATGTATCAACTTTGACAAAGCGGTTAAAGAGTCCATCTCATTCATGAATAAAAATCCTGAAGATGCTATGAAAATCTATTATGAGCATACAAAAGAAGCCAAATCAGCACTTATGGATGATATACTTAAAGCTACATTAGAATGTTTTGATGAGGGTTATACATCAAGCTATGAGAAATCACTACCAATTTTAGAATTTTTTAGAGAAATTGGTATTACCTCATTAGATGATGAGAGATTTAAAACAGCATTTATACGCTGAAGGAAAGGATAAATAATGAAAATAGCCGTATCTGGATGTCTACTGGGTGAAAAAATTCGCTTTGATGGTCAACATAAACATTATAAATTCATTACTAATGAACTTGGTAAGTATGCTGATTTTGTTTCATTTTGTCCAGAACATCTCGCATTTGGTACACCTAGGCCAACGATACGACTTGTGGAAGAACAAAATGATGGTTACTTTGTACAAACAAGCAAAGAAGAAAATGATGTTACTGATCCACTCTCTAAATCATCCAATATAGAACTTCAAAAAATACAGAATGAACCTATTAGAGGAATCATCTTTAAATCAAAATCTCCTAGTTGTGGATTAGGTAGTGCCTTGATCTACAGAGAAAATGGATATGCAAAAGACAAGGATGATGGTCTATTTGCCAAAATGTGTAAAGAAAATTTTCCTCTTTTACCGATGGAAGAAGAAGGAAGGCTCTCTGACCCGTGGCTACGTGAAAATTTTATCATGCAGCTCTTTGCCTATGATGATTTTGAAAATTTCAAAGCATCCGAACCAACGCTAAAAGCACTTATAGAGTATCATCAATCCTATAAGTTCATGCTCCAGGCCAAAAATGATGTAATGTACCGAAAATTAGGCCAGATTGTTGGTAATCATGACAATCTCTCTTTTGAAGAGATATTACAAAAGTATGAATATATTTTCAAAACGATCATTGCTGAAAAAAGTTCGATCGGAAAAAACAGAAATGTACTTGAACATATGGCTGGTTATGTTAAAGATGATATCTCTGAAGTGGAAAAAGAGATGCTTCATGAACAGATCAGAGACTATGCAAACAAAATAGTACCTCTTATAGCCCCGCTAAGCAGACTGCATATGTTTGCAAAACAATATAATGCAGAATATCTATTGGGACAAAAGTTTCTTAACCCTTATCCCAAAGAACTTGCATTAAGATCAGATATAAGGAGTGGAAAGTGAAACGTATTACCCTATTATTAGCAGCTTGTGTAGTGTCTGTCATGGCCCAAGATGAGCAAAGACTTTCGTTGTTGGAACAAATTGTTCAACCCAAAATAAGTTATCAAAGTGATTTTCTCTCTGATGCTAAATTTGATGGCTATGAAGGCAGTGTAAAAACATATAAACAAAAGATCCAGATAAACAATGATATTGTCGGTATCAGTTATAGCCGCTGGGATTTTGACTGGAAAAATGAAAATGATCTTCCCTTTTATAAGGGTAAAACACCCATAGACGAAATGCAACGTATTAGACTTTTTGCCAATTGGCCTGTTCCTATCAATGATAAATGGTTCATGCTTAATATGATCAATGTAAATGCAACCTATGAAAAAGAGTATAGTGATTCTTTTGGTGCGGGTATCTCAAGTTTTTTCTCCTATAGACTTGATAATGAACATTCCATCCAACTGGGTGCTTTTGCAAATTATCATTCTGTCAAAACATTAGTGTTGCCTGTGCTTGGCTACTCTTATCGTGTGCGTGAAAAAGACGGACTGCAAATGGTATTAGGATTTCCAAGAGCATACATTGGCTACCATATAAGTCCAGATCTTTTATTTAATGCGGGCATGATCTATTCTCAAGCAGTCATACGATTGGCTGATGACAGTGGTATTGAGCCAGAAGGCTACAGTGAAGCGAAAGACTTCCAGGCAAACATTGGATTCCGTTATGAAATCAATAAAGATTTTGAACTGAGTGTTGACCTGCTTTATGCATTTAAACGTGATTTTACGATCTATGATCGAAATGCAAATGAAGTAGATGATTACAGCATCGAACCTTCTGCAGGTGCGATAGTCAAACTAAAATACGTTTTTTAAAAATCAAAAATGAAAAGAATACTCTGGTTTCGACGTGACCTGAGAGTGAATGATAATCCTTTACTCTCTTTAGGCGGTGAAGTATTGCCTATATTTATCTTTGATACAGAGATACTCAAAAAACTACCGTCTGATGATAAACGTATTTCATTTATTTTTAACAGTGTTGTAAAGCTAAAAGAATCACTCAAAGAAAAAGGTTTGGATCTCAAGATCTTCTTTGGAGATCCACTAGAGATATTCACTCTACTTGAAGCTCAGGGATTTGATGAAGTGGCTGCCAGTGGCGACTATGATGTTTATGCCACAGAGAGAGATATAAAAGTATCAAATATCCTTCATTTTCATTATCTCCATGATACCTACATCTTCAAGCCCGATGAAGTGATGAAAGATAACGGTACTCCCTATCTGGTATTTACCCCTTTTTACAACAAAGCTAAAACACTCTTTAGCAAGGCACACTTAGAAGAGCATCACTTTGTCAAACAAACATGTTATGCAACTAGTTATGATGGCATCACAAAAATAGATGCAGATAAAGAAGCGATACTGCCTTTAGCCATAGAGACCTTAGGATTTTCACATCATATGCGTAAAATGCATGATGTTGATACTAAACTCAAACGTCTCAAAAAGAAACTCTCTCACTATGTAAAAGAGAGAGACTACCTTGAAAAGGATGCTACTTCTCATCTAAGTCAAGAACTTCGATTTGGCACACTTTCTATTCGGTCATTGTTGCGATTTTTAGTTGAACAGAAAAAAAAGGGAGTTGATACAGAACCCTTTTTCAGACAACTTATTTTCCGTGATTATTATGCTTATTTACTATTTCATTTTCCCGATCTAACAACACACAACCACAAATATCGATTTAACGGTGTAGAGGATGAAAAAAAATATATGGCATTTTGTGAAGCAAGAACAGGCTTTCCTATTGTCGATGCGGGAGTAAGAGAGCTTTTAGAAACAGGAGACATGCATAACCGCGTGCGTATGATCTGTGCATCATTTTTTACAAAAGATCTACTGTTGCCATGGCAGTGGGGAGAAAAATTCTTTGCAAAACATTTGCTAGATTATGATGCTGCATCAAACATTCTTTCCTGGCAGTGGAGTGCGGGCACTGGCATTGACCCTCAGCCCTACTTCCGAATCTTTAACCCTTATTTACAGAGTAAAAAGTTTGATAAAGAGGCAGGTTATATAAAAAAATGGATACCTGAACTTCAATCTGTTGATCCAAAAAATCTACATGATGAGAGTTATTTGCTAAAATATAGTATAAAAAGCTATCCAAAACCTATGGTAGTACATAAAGAGGCTTCACAAAATGCCTTAGCATATTTTAAACAAAGAGTTTAGGAGCTATATATGTTAGATCTACAAGAGATGCGCACAGAGTATAAAAAAGCTTCACTCGATAAGAGTACAGTACCGCATGAACCTTTTAGTTTATTTGAAACCTGGTTTTCACAAGCTGTAGATGCCCAGATAAAAGACCCTAACAGTATGATATTGGCCACCAGTTCAAAAGAGAATATTCCAAATATACGTGCTGTTCTTTTAAAGATATTTGATGAAAAAGGGTTTGTTTTTTTTACAAACTATCATAGTGTGAAGGCCCAAGAGATTGAAGAGAATCCTCATGTAGCATTAGAGTTTTTATGGTTGGATCTGGAGCGTCAAGTTCGTGTGATAGGCACGTGTGAAAAGATAAGTACAGCTGAGTCTATGTCTTACTTTGTGAAACGTTCACGTGGTAGCCAAATAGGTGCATGGGTGAGTGAGCAAAGTTCCGTCATCTCCTCGCGAAAACTGCTTCAGATTCAAATAGAAAAAATGAAAGAAAAATTCTCTAAAGGTTCTGTGCCATTACCAGACTTTTGGGGAGGTTATAGAGTGATACCATCCCAAATAGAGTTTTGGCAAGGCAGAGAAAGCAGACTTCATGACCGTATTTTGTACACTAAGTCACAAACAGGATGGACCATAGAGAGACTTGCTCCCTGATAACAGGTTTATTTACCAAGGTCCTTGAAAACGTGTAGGCTTGTGTTCACATCGTTTTTTATGTTTAGTCTTTCTCCCTTGTACACGTTTACGCCAGCGTTTAAATGCTTTCGCACTTAGAAGCTTTCTCATCATTTTTTTGATTTCATTTTCACTAAGGCCGTACTGTGTATATATCACATCAAAATGTGTCCTGTCTTGCCAAGCCATTTCTATAATGCGGTTGTAGTCTTCATCGTTTAGTGTCTGCTTGTCTACTAAAGGTTTGATCGGCTTTTTC
The DNA here is from genome assembly GCA_965657515.1 of Sulfurovum sp. Lineage (GTDB taxonomy): Bacteria > Campylobacterota > Campylobacteria > Campylobacterales > Sulfurovaceae > Sulfurovum. The sequence continues at coordinate 5,093 of CBFHPE010000045.1, read as the reverse complement.
ATCAAAGGGCCTTTCTTCAAAGGTTCTCTTGTATGGTTCTCTGCTATATCATCAACAGATACTGCTTCTTCATCATCTCGTATAAGAGGTTCATTAAATTCTAATTTGATCATACATTATTCTACAGTGTAATTGATTCTATTGGTACACTTTTTTTGTCCATTCAAAAGTATGACAATTTGAAATTTTTTTACCATATATTTGTATCTTTTGCTATGCTTTAAATATGAAAACAGAAGAAAAACTACAGATACTTACCGACTCTGCCAAATATGATGTCTCCTGCTCCTCCTCAGGCTCTACACGGACGCATGACTTCGGAGGTGTAGGTGCAACGCATGCTAGTGGTATCTGTCATGCGTTCTCAGCAGATGGTCGCTGTATCTCACTACTGAAGATACTCTTCACCAACCACTGTATCTACGACTGTGCCTACTGTGTGAACCGAAGTAGCAATGATGTCAAACGTGCCGCCTTCACACCAAAAGAGGTAGCAGACCTGACTATCAACTTCTACAAGCGCAACTACATCGAAGGGCTCTTTCTCAGCTCTGGTATTATCAGCTCCGAAGACCATACGATGGAGCTTATCCTCAAGACACTTAAGATACTACGCTATAAACATGGTTTCAACGGCTATGTGCATGTCAAGCTCATACCAGGAAGTGCAGAGCATCTCATACGTGAGGTGAGCCAGCTGGCAGATAGAGTAAGTTCAAACATAGAGCTGCCTAGCCAGAAGAGTCTGGCACTCCTCGCACCAGATAAGACCAAGGAGAAGCTCTTCGCACCACTGGACATCGTCAAAAACGATGCCCTCGAGCGTGGAAAGAAGGTCATAGGCATGAGTACACAGATGATCATAGGGGCGAGTCCTGAGAGTGACTATGAAATCCTCAAACTAAGCAATGCCTTCTACAACAAAGGGCTGCTCAAGCGTGTATACTTCTCAGCCTACATCCCCACGGTCTCACACAAGCATCTGCCTACCATCGATACCCCACCGCCACTACTGCGTGAGCACAGGCTATATCAAGCTGACTGGCTCATGCGCTTTTACGGCTTTGGGTGGGATGAGATCACTACCAATGATAATCCTTTTTTGGATGAGAGGTTTGACCCTAAACTTGCTTGGGCACTTAGGAACCTGCATCAATTTCCTGTAGAGATTAATCGTGCAGATAAAGAAACTCTACTACGTGTACCAGGTTTTGGTATCAGAAGTGTCTCTAAAATATTAAGAGCCAGAAGAGTAAAATCCCTAAGCCCATCTGATCTTGAAACAATGAAGATCTCACTCAAGCGCGCACGCTATTTCATCACTGTAGGCGGGAGGACGGTTAAAAAAACAATGTTGCAGTACGAACAGCTAGAATCAACGATGCTTTCACTTGAAAAGCCTAAAGCAGGTTCACAACCAAGCTTATTTGACATGATACAAAGTAATACAGGAGAAATATAGTGTTATGGCTTTATGATGGGAGTTTTGAAGGCTTTTTATGTACTTTACACAGAAGCTATGTACATAAGTGTATCCCAGAGACTATTACCAGTGACACCTCCAGTCTGACACTTTTAAGTGAACCTGTCACCATAGTTACAGACTGGAATATAGCTAAAAAGATTTCTGCCAGTATAGCTCAGAAATTTCCTAAAAACATCATAGAACGTATCTATCATGTTTTTTTATGCGATGATGTAGAACGTGAAAGAGAGCTTCTCATCTATATACGTATGGGATTTAAAGCGTTATCCCTATTGGATGATCTTTCAAATCCTGTGGTCTTTGCTATAGAAACGTACCAAAAACGAACCTTGTCAACTATGCATAAAATGTATGCATTCACACGCTTTGAGATGCTTGAAGATGAAATGCTCTATGCAAAGATAGCACCACCTCGGAATGTCTTGCCACTTATAGGGAAACATTTCGTAAAACGTTTAGGGTCTCAGCGATTTATCATTCATGATATACAACGAGGTTGGATAGCCGTATGGGATTGTAAAGATCTGCAGATGCATGCAGTACTGGATGCAAGCGTTCCTGAAATGCATAATGAAGAGAAACATTTTCAGTCTTTATGGAAGACATTTTTTAACGCTGTATCGATTGAATCACGTCAGAACCTGAAGCAACAAAGAAACTATGTACCTCTTTTATATAGAGATTTGATGACAGAGTTCCAGTCAAAGACATGAATTACATCCTCCCCCTGAATCATTGATCTTTACATATCACCCAGCACTTTTTTTGCTTGTCGTATAAAAATCTGTTTTTTTTCTAACATATTTTTTATCTCTCGTTTTCCGGCCTCACCAAACCTTTCTGGTCGTGGTCTTTCTATAGGGTGTTCAGGTCGTGGCCTATCAGGTCGGTTTGGAGGTCTATATCCGGGACGATAGTAGCCGCCACCATAATACCCTCCGCCATAATATCCGCCATACCCGTAATGTGGATAGCCATACCCGCCATAGACACCAACACCTACAGACGTTGTGCCGGTACATCCTGTGAAGAAAAGTACAGAGAATGCAACTAATGATGCATATTTTATAGATCTTTTCATCTTACTTCCCTCCCTCTTCTAGATTTCCGGACCAACGCTGAAGAAGTAACAGTGCACCTGTGTTATCTGCTATCAGTATAACATTTCCGTCTGCGATATCTTTTTGTGGCTTCATAAGCACTTCACCGCCCAAAGATCGAACCTTTTCCATACTCTTTTGAAGGTCAGCAACCCTCACCACAGAGACCCAGCGTGACTTCACATTTTCTTTTGAGATATCTCTCAAACCTGCACGCCACTTGCCTTTATGTTTCAATATACGATACTCCCCTGCTTTGCTGACAGCATCATACTGACCCAGTGCGCGATAAAGCGATTCACTCTCTTTAGGTTTAGATGTCCATAGTTCATTCCATAACCAGTCACCCATTTTTGGTGTCGCATCAAGAGGGTCTCCACCCTTAGAACGAAGCAGCACTATCTGTGCTCCTTGCGCATCACTTACGAGTGCTCCTCTACCTCTTTGAGGCATATCAAGTGGTCCTTTCAGTACTGAGCCTTTACGTGCTTTAACTTCCGATATAGCGCTGTCCACATTTTCTACAGAAAGTGAAGGCAACCAAACTGCTTCAGGCATCTTCTCTGAGTTATGTGCAACGTGCATCATACCTCCGATCATATTGCCCTGATGATAGATAGTTGTGTACCCACCTTTATCTTCAAATGACCAGCCAAAAAGCCCTGCATAGAACTGCTTTGACGCAGCAACATCACCTGTTACAAGATCATGCCATACAATTTTTCCTGAGTAATGTTTGCCGGTGGCTGAAGTAGTAACAGCTGACAATGACCCTTTTTCTTGTTGCAAGATGAGTGGGTTTTTCCCAGAACATCCCGTAAACATAAGAGATATTACCCCTATTGATAAAACTGTTTTCCATCTGTTACCTAACATACTCATATCCTTTTCTTATTTTAACTCAAATGGGTAGATCACTTTCCACTCATTTTTCATATCTACCACTGTCCAATTATTTTTTAAAGCATGATCTAAACCTTTGTCCAATTTTCCTATATGAGACTTTCTATCGTACGCTACTTCTCTTACATCATCAGTATGATGTACATAAAGCTGTAATGTTTTAGCTTTTGTATTGGCCTCAGTGTAGAGCATCATGGCAAAATCACCATCAGAATTTCCAAATGCTGCCACTGGGCGTTTTCCTATATTTCTATAGATCGCCAATGGTTTTGTTTCTTTGTCATCTATGAAATAGATGTCATCATCTTTCATTATTTTTCCATCTTTATAGTGTACTTTACCACTTGAACCAATGATCTGTTCTTCAGGTATACCATAAGCTTCAGGTATAAATGCACGCATAAAATCTATCCCTCCCCCTGAGACGATATACACTTTAAAATCATTAGCTTCAAGATACGCTATGAGCTCCATCATAGGCTGATAGATAAGATCTGTATAAGGACGATTAAGCGTAGGATGTTTTGCTGTTTTCAACCATTCTGTAACCTCTTTTTGGAAAGTTTCTACATCCATACCAGAGTGTGTGGCATTCACGATTTGAAGTAAACCTTTAACACCACTCTTCATCACGCCATGCATATCATCTGCGAGTACAGACTTGAATGGCTCAGTGGTTTTCCACTCAGGGTGACTAGAAGCCATTTCCTTTATTCTATCCATAGCAAAAAAGAGTTGAAAATAAATAGGTTGTTCTCCCCATAGTGTCCCATCATTATCAAAAACTGCAATACGGTCTTTTACTGCAATGTATCCTGCAGTGGATTTATCCGTAACACTGTTGATATAAGAGATGATATTTGTTTTTGAAGTGCCATCATTCCATGAAGGAAGTAGTTCTGTTGCTTGAATTGTTAGTGTAAAAAATGATAAAAGTGTGAGGAGTATTTTGTGCATTGTTTTTCCTTTAGTATGATGAGATTTTAAGGTAATTTTAACTGTATAAAACCCACTGTTATGAACTTTATACAATCTTCCAAAGGAAAACTCCTTTGGAAAAAATGCATTAAAATTTAATTTTGAACTGATAGATCAAGAAGTCTTTTTAAACTTCCTTTTGCCTTTTGCATCTCAAGTGTACCGTATCCGATATTCCCAGCACTTAATGAACTACCCGCTTGGAAAGGATAATCTGCTATGGAACCAAGGAATTTTTGTACAAACCCTTGTGCTGGAACCATCATCCACATATTGTCTGCATACCATCTCGTATAGAGTGCTGACTCTCTACTTGCACTTTCAAATGGATCACCTCTAAGGTTTGTGATCAAAGGCCAAGCTGGCACTTGGCGGTACGCTTCATTGATCGCACCTTTTTCGAATGCAAAGGCAATTTTCCAATCATCCACACGAATGGCATTCAACATACCGGATGCAGCAAAATAATAGATCTCTCTACGTGGTCCTTTTTCTGCTTTACCTTCAAAGTATGGTTTGAAGTTATAACCATCTAAATGCACTCTAAAGTTTTTACCATTAGCTTTATACCCGTCTTTAGAAGCAAGTTTCTCTTTTACATCCGATACACCTGCTGCTGCAAGAAG
>CBFHPE010000044.1:0-14868 GCA_965657515.1 Sulfurovum sp. | reverse complement strand
TTAGCGACAAAAAAGTTTTTTGTTTTCATTTTTGATCCTTTTCTACTGCTTTGTCAGTTGCAATTTTTTTCATTTCTATCTTTTTTACACCTTTTGGGACAGAAAGATCAAAGACACTTTCATCTACCATATTATCAACGTTCCATGCAACCTTTATCATACTTCTGGGTTGACCTTTCATCATTTTGTCAACAAAGGCAGCAATTCTTATCACAGGTCTGTTGCCTTTTTCTATCCACAGTTGAATATCCCACTCTTTTCCAGGGAATCCTATGTAATAACATGGAATACCATCTACATTCACAGTACCAAAGTAATATCCGTCACTCTCAAGGTCCTCTTCAATATCCACAGCCGTATCAGAGTAGAGTAGTTGTGTTAGAGGAATAGAAAGATTATAGTCATCAATAAGTGTATCGAGTGCATCATCGATATCATCTTCTACAGGGATCTCTGAGTAGGTATTGGTCTCAAGGTCATGGATTGTGACTTGCCCATTATTCATCACGGTATTTCTGTTTTCCACATCACCTCTTACCTGCATACGTACTTTGTCAGGTCTTTGTACGGCAACACTGTAGTCGTGTCTGATGTAAAGCATCATATGGCCAGCATACTCATCTTCATTCACAATGGTAGCTTTAAACGCGTAGTTTTTAAGTGAACCTAGATAGTCATATGATCTTTTAACAAGTTCTTTTGCAGATATGCCTGCTTGTTCTTGGGTTTTTTTACCTGCTTCAGTGACTGCAGCCGTGACGTCTTCAGCAGCACTGAGGTTCATACTTGTTGAAAGAAGTACGGCACCTGTTATACCAAGGAGTTTTTTATACATGTACATGGTTCCATCCTTTATTTTTATAGATATAAGCTCTGTATTGATGAAAATAATGAAGCTTTATCTCCATTGTAGTTAAACAATCTATCAAACTTCTATCATTTTAGAGTTAAGTATCTTTTTCAAAATAACTATGTTATGACTCTTACTATGCGGACACTATTATATTACTTATGTTTTATCTTCCTTTTCGTCTGCGGTTTTAGCTCAGATACTTTAAGAGATGTTAGTTTATGCTCCTCGAAACTATGATGAGCTGATAGTAGCAAAGAAAATAATTACAGAGTCTTATCGATATGCCTCTGGAGATATGGAGTTTGTTCCTAAGTTGTAAAATATGAATATTAAATGATAGATTTTTGATAGATTTTGATGATATAGTGTACGTAAATATAAAGGAATATTTTATGTATTGGAAAACAAGTTTACTTTTAGCGTCATTGATGATAACAACAGGGCTTATGGCTGAAGAACGAATCGATACTTTAGATAGAGCAGGTGCAGCACCGGCACTTGCAGCAACCATAGATGCTGCAAAATTAGATAAAGAAAAACCATCTTCTGGAGAAAAAACAGCAGAAGAGATAGCAGCAGAACTACGTAACCCAGCCACACCAATGGCCACAATGACTACAAAATGGGAATACAGAACTTATGAAGGAACACTTCCAAGAACAGATGATCAAACGGGAACAAGTATGCTTTTTCAACCTTCTTTTCCTATACCTTTAGGTGAAGGAAAGGTATTTGCCTTTAGACCGGCCATACCTGTTCTTTTTGATACTCCTTATTTTGATGGAAATTCAGGTCAGTTTGGATCAAGTACGGGTACCATAGGAGACATCGGTTTTGACCTGATGGTGGGTAAAAGTTTTAAAAGTGGACTCATCGCGCTTGGTGGTTTGGTTGGAACGCTTCCATGGGCAAGTGATGACCATGTAAGTGCGAACCAATATCGTCTTGGTGGAGAAGCATTGGTCGGGTACATGCAGCCTTGGGGATTTTTAGGTGCTTTGGTCTCACATCAATGGGATGTTGGGGGCTATGGATCTAATAAAGAAGATTACAGTACTACAGCGATCAACTACATTTATGCCTACTCTTTAGGGGATGGATGGCAGATCTCATCTGGACCCATAGCAACCTATAACTGGGAAGCTAAATCTGGTGACCGTTGGTCTGTTCCTGTGGGTGTAGGTATTTATAAAACTGTCAAGATGGGAGGAACTCCTTGGAAACTAGGATCTGAAGTACAAAAATATGTAGTAAAACAAGATGCATTTAATCCTGATTGGTATTTTCAGATCGTTATAGCACCTGTTGTTAAAAATCCTTTTGCCACTATGTTCCAATAATAATTAATCATAGAGGCATCCAGCCAGGTAACGCTTACGATGCAAGCAAGGTGCTAAAGATAGATGGCGAACGTTTCCGAAAATGTCTCAGAAGGTACAGGCAGAAAACCTGGCCATACCGAGAGATGCAGCAAAGATGGAATCTATAGCCCCACGTATGTTGAGATCGAAAGGGGATACTGACCTTGAAGCGATAGTCCTAGTATCTGTAACAGGTCCTATCGGTCAGCCGATGGAAGAAGCAGCGTATCTCAGCGTGACAACGAAAGATGGCAAGCCGATGAATGCGATGAACGATTATGTGATTCACATGAGCAAGGATGTCTTGCCTCCCGCAAATGCTTTTTGGTCTCTGACACTTTACGATCTTCAGAATGGATTTTTCATACTTAACGATCGAAAGAAATACAGTGTAGGTGAAAACGGCGGTATGAAATTAAATGCTGAAGGAGGGATCGATATCCATGTGGCTGCTAAACAGCCTGAAGGTGTCCCTGAAGAGAACTGGCTTCCGAAAACTCGTAAGGATGAAAAGATAGATATTGTCCTACGGATCTATGTACCGGATTTGAAGAAATTAAAATCGTGGACTGCACCGACAGCAGAGATGGTTAAGAAATAGATGAATTGAATATATAGGAGTGTAAGATGGAAAACAATTTGAAAAAAACAGCTTTATCACTTATCTGTATACTTGCATTAGGTCATACTGCTTATGCAGGTGGAGACATTGTGCCTGTAGTAGAACCGGTAATAGAAGAACAACCTGTCGCTAACGAATGGGAATTTCGCCTGAGTCCGTATGGAGGGATCGCAGGATTTAAGGGTGATGTAGCGGGTATACCGGGTTTGCCCCCAACGAGCATAGATATTTCTCCAAGTGATGCTTTAGACGACTCTGAGATTGCTCTTATGGCTATGTTTGAAGGTAAAAAGAACGGTAAAGGGTTCTTGATGGATTTTATGTACAGTGATACGAAGTCAGAAGATCCAATTGCAGGAAATCTTATATTGAAATCAAGGACTAAAACAACTATTATTTCTGGAGCATACCTGCATGAGATCTATAATAATGAACAGAGTGTTGTTGATGTCTTTGCAGGTGTACGCTACTGGGAAATAGACAGTCATCTTTCTTTTCTCGGACCTGGTTTAGGCCATACTGAATCATGGGTAGATCCTTTTATCGCTATAAAAGGACGTACCACTTTAGGTGATACAAGGTACTATGTTACCGGTGGAGCTGCAATAGGTGGATTTGGTATGAATGCTGATCTTTTTTATGATCTGAGTGCACATCTTGGATACCAGTGGAGTGATTCGATCGGTACATCCATCGGATACCGTATGTATGACCTTGATTATGAAAATGACGGTTTTGTTCATGATGTGAGACAGGAAGGATGGCTCTTTGGTTTAACCTGGGCTTTTTAATCAAAAAAATATAACTCCTCCATCAGACTAAAGGAATTTAGATCTGATGGAGGAGAAACTCTAGTATCAACTAAATGGGTACATCATAAAATAATAAATCATTCCAGCATAGATTTTGTTAATTCCTTATATTTTTTCTGCATTTCAATATTTTCAAAAGGTACGATATTTGGCATTTGTATCTTACTGACTTCTGCAAATATATTTTGACTCTCAGTCATTAAGTCATATAATTCTGCATTTAACATAACTGTCTTATATGTGTTGCGTGATAAAGTAAGAGTTGCCTTTGATTTGTGCTGTGCGCTGATCATACGGTTTTTTGAATCTATTAAATCATTTTTATAAAGTGTAGATACTTTGAAGGCAAGCTTTTGTGCTTCCATATTTTTACCGTACACTCTTCTCATTCTATTATCTTCTTCTGCTTGTCGTAACTTACCTGTTTTCCTGATCATATCTGAAGAGGTATCTATGATAGTGTCAATTTTTGGTATATAGACATTATCTACTTTATCTATATATTTTTGTTGTATATAAACAACCAATTCTAAGGTTATTAGATGCATTCCGTAGTATTTCTTAGCTTGAGATAACTCTTCATTACTCTCTTGCATTAAGTCCTTTATTTGTTTTGTAATATGTTTCAGTACATCCATAACCAATGACATTTGTATGATGTCATTGCCATCTATTCTTGCTAACAAAACATCAATCTGTTCAGATGTTAAGTGTACACCTATATCAGCAAAATTATTCTTTAACTCGTTTTTAACGCTTGTAATACCATTTTCAAGATTTTTATTTTCTTGTTTCTTTTCCTTTATTTTTTCATCATAGTTTACCTTTGTTGTATAGATCTTACTCTCTAAAGGTGCATTGATCTTCTTTTCTCGATATGAAACGATATCTGCTTTATTATCAGAAATATTATCTTGTAATCTGGCTATTTTCTTTGTATACAGAAGTAGATCATTCCCGGTTATAGTTTCTATCATATCATCCAGGATTTTATTAATATCTTCTTGTACATCCTCTTTATCAGTTTCTATCCAAGCGGAGTCTGGTGCATTGTCTAACTTAATAATATATTCAGCACCATCTTCTAGATCATCAAAAACATTACTCCACACTTTATTTAAACGTTGTTGTTTGATCTCTTCATCACTGAGTTCTTTAGGAGTAACCAGATCAATACTCTTCTCTTTTGTTTGTTTATATAATATATTACTTTTCTCATATATGTCTTTTGTCCAATCTCCTTGAACTAAAGATATGACCATTAATATCAAATAAAAAAATCTCATTCTTTTCCTCTTTACATATTATTATAAAATATATTCTACTTACTATTTCTTGAATGAAAGATATATACGAGTAATTATGAGAAAAAGCATATGGGGCTGTTTATACGAATTTATTAAATCTCATTTATTTGTTAACGCAGAGTGAGTACACCATAATTACACACCTAATGTATATAAATTGAGAAAATAATCTGAAAGGAGCATAAAATGAGTTTAAGCAATTTAAAACACTATTTATATTTATACCCTCAATTAAGAGAATGTACAGTCCAAGAATTTGCAAAGAGTACTAAACCTCTTCATAAAAACAAAAATATGTCTTTTGAGAATCGGTTCAAAAGTTTAGGGTATTTGAAACCAAAAATAATTTAGTGATGATATCACAGGATATGGAAAACTATTGATGCACATTACATTTCTATTCTAAAACGAAGTCCGCCTACCCAAATATTATCTTGTTTTGGAGATAGAGCAGGGTTTTTAAGCCACTGTATACTCGGGGTGATCGCGATATGTGTACCCATTTGCCAACGGTAAAAAACCTCTGTTACATACTGGTTTCGTAAAGTATCATTAGATGGTTCTTCCCAGGAAAAACCAAGACCAAACATATCTGATTGGTCTATCTTATGGGTGACACCTGCAACAAATGATCTATTTGCCAAAGGAGCATCTCCATCGGAAAGACCAAAACGGGCAAAAGTCATAGTTTTATCATTGAATGTCCAGTTTGCACCAAATGTTACTCCTTGACTCTCTTGTGTAGCAAGTGCTTCTCTTTCATCGATATGCCATATTGTTACATGCACATTATGGCTATATCTATTATCAACACCCGGTACCCATTCTAGTTGTGCAAAGGTAAAAAATTCTGAACCTTTGTTAAAAGCTTTTAGTTCAGTTATATTGGCATTGGCATCACTAATGGAAGCTTTAAATATCCACTGGTCATCAATAGAGTATGCCATACCTGTACCCATTCCATAATCTGTATAAGCAATACTACTGTTCACAAGAATAGAAAGGTTTGAAAATGTTGTCCAAGGATTGGTATATCCCAATATATCCATATAGTCGGCAGGATCATAGCGTCCGAAAATGAATCCAGCTGTACCATCATTAAAAAACTGTTGCCAGTTGAGATCTGCGATAATTGATCCGGCATCATTAAAGAGTAACCCTGTGATTCCATTGTATCCTACTTCAAAACCTAGGGAAGCAGCAGGGATTTCCGAATTAACTGTATGGCGATTCTCAACTTTAAATATCAAGGTACCTGTGTCTTTAGTGTCACGTCCTGTTAATGTCCATTTACCGTAAAGTCTGAGTGCTCCACTTGTCGCATTGTCTATATCGCTTATTGAATCGCTGGCACTTTGATGGAGAAGGTTATAATCCATACCCAAAGTTAAGAAATGTTTTTTCTTCATCTCTTTTTTCCAATTAAACCATGGGGCAAAAGAGTTATCGATCGTAGGAAAAGTACAACTACAGTTTTTTGGTTTAGCGTCTTCTGCCAATTGATATCCTACAGACGTAGGACCACCAAATATAAGGTCTGCTTTGTACGTGGAGCTAATGTTAATATCATCTGCTTGTGTAATTGAAAGAAAACATAAAAAGATAATATATGACTTGATAGTCATTTCCATTTATTGCTCCTATATAAGCTGTAGTCTAAAACTTTATACTACTTTACAAAGATATATAATCATTTTTTCAAAGCACAATCGTATATTTATATATTATAAAGAAATAATCTATCAAACTTTTGTCATACAGTAGTTATTGTTTTATTTCTTAGTATAAGCATTTTTAACTATTGATGTAGAAATAAGATTTAATATTGTATCTCCAATATAATTTATGATAACATCATTTTATGCGAACTATTTTATTATCTTTATTATTTTTTTCATATCTTTCTTTTGGAAGTGAAATATCTGTTGGTGAAAAGAATGAGTATGATGTATCTCCCTCTTTGACATACTTTGATGACATATCTGGAAAAATGGATCTGGATGAAGTATTAGCAAAAGACTTTTCACCTATTCCTCTCGAGAAAAATTCGTTTCCACTCTCTTCTAATGCACACTGGTTTACTTTTAGCATAGAGAACAATACTACTAAAACACGATCTTATTACTTGGAGTATGAACCTACCTATGTGCATGAGATAGATTATTATTTATTAAAGAATAAAGATCTTGTAAGTAGTTATAGTACGGGTGCTCTACGAACTTATTCTAGCCGTGCTATTGATTACCATAAATATTTGTTCCCTATAACTTTAAAACCTAAAGAAAAAAAAGAAGTCTATCTAAGGTTAAGGCATTATAGTACTGTTGTGCCCATTGCTTTTAAACTTAAAGATGATACAACTTATTTTTCCTCTAATTATTCAGATACCTTATTACAGGGTCTCTTTTTTGGTGTACTCATTGTGATGTTTTTTTATAATGGAACTCTTTATTTCATGACGAAGTATAAACCGTTTTTGATCTATATTTTATATCTTGGTACTATCAATATTTTTTGGTCTATAAATCATGGGTTTGGGATTTTTTTATTTGATATCAATAATGTAACACTGTATAGTTTGATACTCTTTAGTTCGTCTATGCTCTATACGGTTTTTATGGTTTGGTTCATGATGGAAGTCCTTCAGCTAAGATCAATTTTACCTAAGGCATTTATTTTTCTAAAAGGGATCAACTATATCTTTCTACTAACATGGATAATAACTTCACTATTGATTATTATAGGACTTAACCATTATATTACACTACCTATGAAAGTCTTTATGCCTACTTTTTTACTAATGAATCTTTCTATCTTGATCATAGTTGGTTTTTTAAGTATGAAACAAAACCGCGTAGCTAGATATATTCTGGTTGCCTGGTTATTTGTTATTGCTACGATGTCTTTGATGCTACTTAAAATATTGTCGATCATCCCTCCATATAATTGGATAGAACCTATGATGCAAGGGGCAATAGTCATTGAGTCTGTACTCTTTTCTTTGATTTTAGGTCATGAGTATAAAGAACAAAAGAAAATACTACTTCATCAAGCCCGTCAAGCAGAAATGGGTTCTATGATAGAGAACATTGCACATCAATGGAGGCAACCACTCTCAGGTATTAATGCAGATGTTTTTAATGTAGATGTATGCCTAGATAAAAACAGACTTGATAATGCTAGAGAATTACTGAACAGCATAGAAGAAAAAACACTTATGATGTCTAATATTATTGATGACTTTCAGAATTTTTATGATTCAAAAAAAACGAAGCATGACTTTGAAATTGGAATATTAGTCAACAAAGCATTAAAGTTTAACCATGAGCGGTTAGAAAATCACAATATAACATTTGAGATAAAATTAGGAAATAAGCTTACAATTCATGGCAATGAAAATGAGTATCTACAGGTAATATTAGCTGTGTTAAGTAATGCTATTGAAGCATTAAAAGAAGAGAAAAAGTCTGATAAAATAATAAAAATATCAATAGAAAGAGAAGGAAAGTATGCTGTTCTAACTATCGAAAATAATGGAGAAAAGATATTGCCTGAACATCTTCTTCTCATTTTTAATCCATATTTTACAACAAAGGATGAATCAAATGGTAGTGGTATTGGACTTTTTATGTGTAAGAAAATTGTGGCGGAAAGTTTTGATGGTATACTTGACGTTCAAAATAATGAGGAGGGTGTATGTGTAAAGATAAAGGTAATACATGTTTGATTTAACACTACTTTATGCTGAAGACAATGATCAAAGTCGTAAAAGTTATGTATTAGGTTTAAAACAATATTTTAAACAAGTCATAGAAGCAAAAAATGGTGAAGAGGCACTTAGCTTATACCATAAATATCAACCTGATATACTTCTTACTGATATTAGTATGCCTCTTCTTGATGGCTTGGAACTGATTCGTGCCATTAGGGAAAAAAACAAAACGATCAAAATAATTGTACTCAGTGCACACTCTGATAGTGAAAAGTTACTTAAGGCCATCCCAATGGGGCTGTCTGCTTATCTTGTAAAGCCTGTCATGAGGGATGCTTTGAAAAAATCACTTATGGATGCAGTTTCTGATATAAAAAAATCTTCTCATGTAGACTTTCCAAATGGAGATAAATTTGATGTAGCGGGACATACTTTGATATCTGATGGTGTAGAGCATGTTCTAACAAATAAAGAGTACTTGATGGTAAGATTATTACAAGAAAATGTACCCCATCCTCTTAGCTATGAGGAACTTGCTTATAAGATGTGGGAAGATCCTGTAGAAAATTCCTATGGTAAGATCCAAAATATTATAAAACGAATACGAAAAAAATCTCCAACACTTATTTCCTCTGTTTATGGCTTTGGATATAAGATCAATCCCTCAAAAAAAGAGCATAAATCCAAAATAACAAAAGTTTGATAGATTCTTTCATTATAATTTATAAATGTTCATTCTGGCATGATACATAGAATGACATTAAATAGTTAAATGTAATAAAGGAAGTATGTATGAACTCAACAGTTATTATTGTTGCTAGCGTATTATTAACAGCATTTTTTATCTTTTCAGGTTCTATCAAAGTCTTTGGTTGGCAAAAGATGATATTTAACACCCAATTAGAGTTTTTTCTGAAGTATGGTTTGAACAGAAGATTGATGGCACTAGTAGGTTTTATAGAATTATTTGGTGCATTAACACTTTGGTTACCAGGATATATAGGCCTTTTAGGAATTTTTGTTCTATTGGGAACCTCTGCAGGAGCGATAACTTTTCATCTACGTTTTGATACATGGAAAGATAGCATACCCGCAGTGATAACACTCATACTGTCAAGCCTTGTGGCATATTCAAAATATATTGAATATGCCAAAGTATCTATCTAGATATTAACTAAAGTTGATACATTAATGATGTATGCAGCTAACGTACTGCAACATAAAAAAGGATATAAAATGAAAACAAAAATATTAATTTTAGCAGGATTATTAATTGCAAGTATTAATAATTCGGCTTATGCTCAAGAGAAAGAAAAATCTACACAGATATTGTTCCAGAATGTGAATGTATTTAACGGTACGGAAGACAAGTTGTTTGACTATGATGTTCTTGTGGAAAATAACTTTATCAAGACGGTTGGAAAAGACATCATTGCCCCCAAAGGTGCAAAAGTCATTGATGGTAAAGGAAGAACTCTGATGCCAGGCTTAATTGACTCGCATGTTCACTTCAACCTTTCAATGGGTGGTGGGCGTATTGGAATGGAGAAGTCTCGTTGGGACTATATGGCTGTCATGGGAGTGGCTGCTGCACAGGAATGGTTTGCTGATGGATTTACTACAGCAAGAGACATGGGAGGAATGCATGATGGATTACGCCGTGCGATTAATGAAGGATTAATTGATGGGCCTAGATTATATTTGGCTACTACAATGATCTCACAATCTTCAGGTCATGCAGATATGTTACTCGATAGCCAGTCAGAACCCAAACATAATAGTCTTGCAAGACTTGAGATTATTACTATAGCAGATGGTGAAGATGAAATGCGTAAAGCTGTACGTAGAACTTTTTCACTAGGAGCCAATATGATCAAGATCATGATCGGCGGTGGAGTAGCCGGTGCAAAAGGGCCGATGTATGCTAGTCAATATTCAGATGCTGAAATAAAAGTTGCTGTGGAAGAAGCAGCTACAAGAGATGCATATGTTTCAGCTCATATTTATTATGATGCACATATCAGACGAGCATTAAATTTAGGAGTCAAGGGTATAGAACACGGGCAGTTTATTACTGAAGATACAGCAAGGTTGATGAAAGAAAAGGGAGCATTTATTAGTCCCTATATAGCTTCTGTTGTAAGTGATGAGATCTTCAAACATCCTGTATTTGGAGATAAGAATTCTTTTGAATACCCACGTGTTGTAGAGATGAAGGAGAATGCAAAGAATTTTGTTGAAATCATTAAAAAGGTAAAGCCAAATGTAGTGTTTTCGACAGATATAGTAAATTCTAATGGTGTAGCATCTAGACAGCATAGAGATCATGAAAAATGGATTTTTGCAAAGAGTTTTGGTAATTTTGAGGCACTTAAAGCGATGACATCCAATGGTGGAAAGATAGCTATGCTAACAGGAAGATCGAACCCGTATCCTCATAAATTAGGTGTTATAGAAGAAGGTGCCTACGCAGATATATTACTTGTTGATGGTAACCCACTTGAAGATATAACTGTCATAGGCGGTAATAAGGAATGGTTCACTGCTCCTCCTAGAGAGAGAGGCATAAAAACTATTAGAATAATTATGAAAGATGGTAAGATATATAAAAACACTCTTGAGCTTCCTGAAGAGAAACAGGCTAAGATAAAGCAGGAGCCGTATCTTGTAAATAATAAGAAAAATTATCCTCCCATACACGCATGTTTGCATGATCACCGGTAAGGTTATAGATTAAAATGATACTATTTGTTTTAGAGAAGTAAGAAAAAAAAGATTACAAAATAAAAAGGAAAAAAAGATGAAAAATGATTTTCATAGAGTAAGTTTGGTCAAACGAGGGTTTTTAACACTCTCTATAGCTTGTGCTTCTTTTATGCTACTTAGTAGTACAGTTGCAGAAGCAAAAGGTCCATTAAATCTTACAGTAGAGAAAGTAACGCAATCTTCTTTGAGTGAAGAACGCATCAATAAAGTACTCAAAGAAGCATATGAAAAGTTCAAAGACAACCAAGAGGGAAAAAATGCAGACTACATCAAAGCATTGGCTGTTGTTGACCCTAAAATATTTGGTATTACCCTGGTCACTCCAGATGGAAAAGTATATGAGATAGGAGATACAGATGCACAAGTATCCATTCAATCCATCTCTAAAGTATTTACAGCTGCAAAAGTGATACAGGAGAAAGGTGAGAAGTTCCTTCAGGAAAAGATCGGTGCAAATGCCACAGGTTTGCCATTCAATTCTATTATCGCCATTGAACTGCATGGCGGTTCAGCTTCTAACCCTTTTGTAAATGCTGGAGCAATCCAGGCTACTTCATGGGTAGAAGCTAAAGACTCCACAGAGAGATGGGATAAGATCTACCGTAATATGGATGACTTTGCAGGTACAAAATTGAGTTTCAATGAAGAAGTGTATGAGTCAGAGGTCAATGACAATAAAAATAATCAGGCGATCTCAAAAATACTGGATGCCCGTGGAAGAATGGGCTCTGACCCCCTTGAGGCAACTACGGTGTATACCAAACAGTGTTCTGTAAATGTCTCTGCACATAACCTTGGTGTAATGGCTGCAACATTTGCCAATGATGGTACAAATCCTATAACAGGAAAAAAAGTACTTAATAAAGAGTATGTACCCGAAATGTTAGCAGTGATGGCAACAGCAGGTCTTTATGACAATGCTGGAGACTGGTTATATTTAACCGGTACACCTGCCAAATCTGGTGTTGGAGGAGGCATACTTGCAGTGGTTCCCGGAAAGTTAGGAATAGGTGTTGTGTCACCACCATTAGATAAGTTTGGAAACTCTGTGCGTGGACAACTGGCAGCAGCCTATATTATAGACAAACTGGGCATTAACCCGTTTGCACAGTAGAAGGAGCAAAGCATGAAACTCTCTTACTCTAATACGTTGTTGCTGGTACTGTTTCCAGTTATAAGTACTTCGTTATACGCCGCAGAATCTCTTGTTTCATCAGATGTACCAGATGCTGACCATACCTATGAAACGGTAACCCATACAGATGAGAAAAAAGATGGGTATGTTTTAGGTGATGGATGGAAAGTGACTGGTGATATGAGAGTGGGGTACGTAAACTATGACTATAGTAACTCACCTAAAAATCCAGATCCAGATATTAACAAAGGGCATTTGGATTCGAAAGGTATCTATTTTATTCCTAAAGTTTCTATCACTTCTCCTAACTATAACGGCTTTACTTTTAAGATCACCGGTGGTGGGGTCACAGATTTTGGAATCAATGATGAGATCTATGAGAGTAGAACATTTGGTTTTGGTGATGGACGCTCTTATGCTATATTGCAAGAAGCATATGTCACATATGAGAATCGTGGACATACTTTTCTTGCGGGTAATTATGAACTCTCTACACCTATGGTAGATGCAGATGACTGGTACCTGTTTGCCAATACCTTTCAAGGTGCTTACTACAAAAATACTACGATCGAGAATATAGCTTTTGCAGGTGGGTATATATATAAAATGGCCGGTGTATGGGATGGTGGAGCAACCAATGCACACCGTTTTCACTCTATGGCAGATCAGTCCTATGTTGACCAAAGAGACAAAGATAATGCCGGTGATGCAGGCATGTGGGCAGGGATGTTCAAATATGAGAAAGATGAACATAACCTTCAGATCTGGGATTACTATGCTGTAGACCTTTATAATACTTTGTTCGCTCAGTATGACTATGCTGGTGCGTTTGATGGAGGAAACTATACTGCGGGCGGACAACTTATAAACTTTAAAGAGGTCGGTGCTAATACCTATACACCAATAGATTACAGTATATACTCTTTGAGGTTTGATGGGAAGTTTGATAACGGTTTTGACTTTTCTACAGGTGCGGCATTCTATACAGATGGGCCCGGTGCAGGTGCAACACTTGGTGCATGGGGTGGATATCCTTACTTAGCCAACGGTATGATCTTTCACTTTTTCGAAGCAGGTGATCTGACAAATGCGAATTCTTATAAGGCGCAGGTTGGTTATGACTTTGTAAATCAGGGTGTTGAAGGTTTATGGGTAGGTGCAAGATATACGTACTTTGATCTTGATCCTAGTTATTCTATATCTTCTTCAACAGGAGAAGGACAGGATACTCAACAAAACTACGGTCTTCGTGTGAGTTATAACGATCCTTCAGGGATCTACTTTACAGGGACATATGAATATGTAGATCTTGATGAACAACCTGAAATTTCTGCATTTAGGCTCATTGGCGGATATAAATTCTAAAAAAAATGCAATTTTTAAACTGTAAGCTGTCAAAGTATAGCTTACAGTACGATTATTAGAAGAGTAAATAACTACTTTTACTTAACTAGGGGGAATATGAATATTGAAAACTCATTAGATTCTTTGCTACCATTTTTAAAACATAATCTTGATCTGGCTTTTTTTCTTGTAATTGGTCTTGGATATTTTATAGGTAATCTTAGAGTTAGAAATTTCTCAATTGGCTCTATTGCGGGAGTACTTTTTGTAGGTTTGGTATTCGGATATTTTGGTTTCAGAATATCAAGTGCAGCTCAAATGGTAGGTTTTGCACTTTTTATATTTTCTGTTGGGTATCAGGCAGGTCCAGGATTTGTGGCTGTATTGAAACAGGATGGTTTAAAATATTTCTTCCTTGCCGTAGTTGTTGCTTCAACAGGTTTTGCTGTTGCTGGATTTTGGGCATCTGCTCTCTCTTTGCCTCCAGGTATGTCTGCAGGATTACTCGCTGGAGGGCTTACAAGTTCACCAACCTTGGCAGCTGCACAAGATGCAGTTAATGTAGGTTCAGTCACCATTTTAGAAGGTTGGACTAAAGATCAGATCATAGACAATATAGCTATGGGATATGCGGTAACTTACATATTTGGATTGGTTGGTCTTATCATGATGATCAAATATTTGCCAAAATTTTTAAATGTTGATCTAGTAAAAGAAGCAAAAGGTTTTGAAGCTAATGGTGAAGCAAAAGACTCTCTACCTTCTAATGTATTATTAAGAACGTACCGTATCACTGACCGTGAAATTAGTAATATGAGTCTAGATGAGTTAAGAGAACGATATTGGGATAAAAAATCTGTTGTCAAAGTAAAACGTGACGATGGCTTTTCACCAGTAAATGAAGAAGGACTTAAAGCTGGAGATATAGTAGAAGTATTAGGGCCTCGAGATTATTT
>CBFHPE010000043.1:2467-15065 GCA_965657515.1 Sulfurovum sp. | reverse complement strand
GCTGTTCAAACTCGTCCATACGCATAAGTGTAGGCAAAAATCCGCTCATCTCTTTATGTTGTGTACTCACGGTTCTTAAGGCTCTTGAAGTTGGATAAATATGCAGTTGATTCATAGAAGAAGTATATCATAGCAGAAGTAACATTGACGCATATCATTTTGCTTAAATCGCCTTTTAGATATAATCTATTCCAATATACATCAAGGATGACAATGCAATACCCAGGTAACTCTGCTCTCATACAAAAATACAACATTCCAGGTCCACGATATACCTCATACCCTACTGTTCCGTTTTGGGACAAAGAAGGCATTAAAGAGAGTGACTGGGAAGAGACTGTCAAACGTTCTTTTAATGAGAGTAATAGCACTGAAGGTATCTCTTTGTACATACACATGCCTTACTGTGAAAGTCTATGTACTTTTTGTGCCTGTCATAAACACATCACTAAACAACACTCAGTAGAAGATGAATACATCGATACAGTGCTGAAAGAGTGGAAACTCTACGTCGATCTTTTGGATGAGAAACCCTCCATTGCTGAGATCCATCTTGGGGGAGGTACACCTACCTTTTTCTCTTCTGCAAATCTTAAACGTATGATAGAGGGTATTTTAGAACATGCCACACGTCATGAAAACTACGATTTCTCTTTTGAGGCACATCCAAACGAAACCACAGAAGATCAACTGCAAACACTATTTGATCTGGGCTTCAACCGTACCTCTTTTGGGATCCAGGACTATGACCCGACCGTTCAAAAGGCCATTAACCGTATCCAGACCTATGAGACTGTACAAAAGATCAATGAAATGTCACGTAGGATAGGTTTTGGGTCTATCTCTCACGACATCATCTTTGGACTCCCACATCAAAATAAAGAGAATATTAAAACAACTATCGCCAATACAGTGGCCCTAAGGCCAGACCGTATCGCATACTACTCTTATGCACATGTACCTTGGATCAAAGGTGTGGGGCAAAGAGGTTTTGATGAAAATGACTTACCAAAAGATGAAGAGAAAAGAGAACTCTATGAACTGGGGAAACAGCTCTTTTTTGAAGCTGGTTATGAAGAGATAGGTATGGATCACTTTTCATTGCCGACAGACTCTCTCTACAAAGCAATGAAAAATAAAACATTGCATAGAAACTTTATGGGTTACACACCAGGTAAAACAAAACTCATGATAGGACTGGGGATGTCTTCTATCTCTGACTCATGGTACTCTTTTGCACAAAATGAAAAACGTGTAGAAGATTATGTCATTAGGGTCAATGAGGGTGAACTTCCTGTCTTTAGAGGGCATCTTTTAACAGATGAAGATCTTATCGTTCGTCAACATATCTTAAACCTTATGTGTAACCTTGAAACTTCATGGGAAGATGATTCTATGACACTCGATGCTATGCCTGAAATACTCGAACGTCTTGAAGAGATGAAAGAGGATGATCTTATAGAGATTTATGAGAACAAACTTGTTGTAAAAGAGTCTTCTCGTATGTTTGTAAGAAATGTATGTATGGCATTTGATCTAAGACTGGCAGAGAACCAGCCTGAAGGTAAGATCTTTTCTATGACGATCTAATATCGTCATAGAAGCTATTAAGGTTTTAAATATGCAGCTACTTCTGAGTAACCCATTGTATCTGCTATTTCAGCTCTAAACTGAAGTGAATATCTCCCCGGTTTTTGAATATCAACACCATCTATCTGGTATTTTCCATCTTTATACTGGATATTTACAAAGAGTTTGTCTTCTTTTCTACTGTGCGGCTGTGTCAATAAAAATGTTACATTGGCATCTTCCACCGGTGCACCCTCTTTTGTAAGGACTTCATAGGTAAAACTATTCATGCCCTGTGAAATTTTTACTGCATTTGGCTGTGGCAAACGAGAATGAATATTATCTGTCATCGTTATCATTTCCACTTCAGACATTTTAATCGTATACGCCTTATCAAATGCTGCTTTTCTTTCCATGATCTGGTTGATATGTATATCTGCCATCTGGTACTTTAACATGTACTGATTGGACTCTTGTACAGGCATTGATGATGCCGACTTTATCGTCCAGTACCCCAGTGTGATACCTACGGCTAAAAAGCCCAGTATCATATGAGGCCAATATGTTTTTTTACTATTGTCTGCCATTTTTTATCCTCGTGTATATTGGTTTTAATACGAACAACCATAATACCAAAAATGACCCAATATAAATAATGATCCTTAATACCCAGATCATAGATCGTGTTTCATTGGGTATAGTTGTAGTCATTTTAACTGATTTAGCTTCTGCAATATTATCTGCAAGCTCTGAATAAGCCTGCAATACACCGATATTGTGTTTATCTTCATCTGTATTGCTGTCTTTTACAGTGATCACATCCAATGCTGCATCTCTAACTCTGTTATAATCATAAAGACTTTTAACATTATCAGATGAAGCAATAAAACCAACTCTACCTGTCACATCTGTCTTTTCTGTGATAAGTGCCCGTGGCGCCATGATAAAGAGTACATAAGGCTCACTCATGCTACCTTCATACTTCTTACTATATTCAACTAAGTTATATCCTACAGGAAATTGCTCGTTGGTTGCAACGACATATGCATGCACACCTGTTTTTGTAACGAGTTCATCACCCATCTCATTGATAAGTTTTGATGCTTCTGGTTTTAAGATATCATTTTTAAGAATATGTGTAGCATTTAGAAGAAGTGGAAGTGCAAAAGCAAGCAAGGTTGCCCTTACTATTGCTTTTATCATTTATTATCCTACGTATAAAAGGTTTTGTGAAAACGATAAATAGAGTGCTGCAGCTGCAGCAAACATCATACACGCGATAAGTATTTTATCCATATATTTAATCATCTTTAATCCTTTTTCTCTTGGAATGCAAACTGTTTATTATCAACAGAGATCATTTTAAGGTTATTTACATCTCTGATCGGTGCAGGATCATAAGGTCTTTCAACCGCATGTCTTTGTGCAACAATTGCCATCAACTGCATCGCTATTAGAATTACGATAAGCCCAACAAGTGAGATAAGTACACCCGTCCAACCGTGTATACTCCAAATACTTCTTTTTGTATTTACTTCTGACATCTAAACCTCCTTAATTTGACAATGACTGAATATATGCAGTCAATGCTTTCTCTTGAATAGGTGTGATAAGTGTATTAAATGCCGGCATTTTACCGATCATACCCTTTTTACCATGTTTCAATGTATTTGCCATAAGTGTTGCATCATAAGATACAAGGTTTGGAGACATACCACCATTACCTTTACCATCGTCACCATGACAAGAAGAACATGCACCATATGACGCTGGTTGTTCACCTTTCATACCACCTGCAATATATACTGCTATCTCTTCAGCAGATGCACCAGAAGCCATACCAGCAGGCATTTGACCCATAGGGTATCCTAACTCATTTTGACCATTTTTGATTACATCTAGGACTTGTTCTTTAGAAAATCTTGAAGTAAAGTCATGCGCTCTACCTGAAAGCCCATCACCTGTATTACCGTGACATTGTGCACATTGTACCAAGTAGATAGATTCACCCATTGCTTGTAGTGTTGCAGCATCTGCATTTGCATGTGTTGCTTCAAACTTTTTGTTGTATTCAAGTACAGCTTCATTGTACTCACCTATCTGGCTGTATGCGTTAATAGGGTATCCGAAGAAACCATACCACATTGACCACATGAATAATCCTAAAAATGAATATGCCCAACCTGAAGGCAATTCATTTTTATACTCACCGATACCATCCCAATTCTCATCTGCAAGCTCACCAGTAGCCACATCTGTTTTCATCTGGTTGATATATTTCACCGATACCGCAGCTGTTATTACAGCAACTGCTATCGCACCACCCATTGTAATAGCATTGACACCCTCTGTCAAGTCAATGTTCATTTGCATCACTACAAAAATTGTAGCTGCTATAAGCAATGCTGCAAATGCCAATGCTTTTATCATTAATGCATTCATTTTTTCTCCTCTTTGTACTCTCTTTGTGAAGCAGGTTTATCTTCTACAGGTGTACTTGTGATCTCATCATCAAGTGCAATATTCCCGTATTTTTCATAATCACGCTCACCTTTTTTCTCAGATCTGTACAGGTGAATAATATACCCGTACAACATAATCACCAAAAAAATGGTCATAAAGAAACTGGCATAGCCTTGTAGGTTTCTAATGTCCATATCCATCTTACAATCCTACTTCAAAGAGTTAAGGTAAGCGATAAGTGCAACGATTTCAGGTACTTCACCATTCGCTACTGCTTCTTTAACTTTTTCGTCTTTCATATCTGCTGCAATCGCTGCTGCATCTTGAATCACTTTCGGTCTATGTGCATCCCAAGCCGCTCTGGTTCTTTTAAATTCAGGACCATATGGTGTGTGGAACGCATTTTTAACTGTTACTGCTTCTGCATATGCAGTCTCAATATCAGCCAAATTTGTAAACTGGTGTTTATAGGCAGGCATAATTGAACCTGGCACGATCGCCGGTGGGTTCAACATGTGTGCTTCATGCCAGTCTGTTGTTCTGTAATTACCTATACGGTGTAAGTCAGGACCTGTTCTTTTAGAACCCCAAAGGAATGGTCTATCATATGCATACTCACCAGAAAGTGAGTAATCACCGTAACGGTCTGTCTCAGATTTGAACGGACGGATCAATTGTGAGTGACAAGAGTGACAGTTGTCTTTAACATAGACATTTTTACCTGCAAGCTCAAGTACTGTTCTAGGCTTCATATCCACAAGTGGCTGAGCCGCCTTAGCAAAGTTTGGTACAATCTCAATAAGTCCCGCAAAAGAGATAACTATTGATACCCCCGCCGCGAAAAAGAATGGATTTCTTTCTAACCAATGAAAAAACATAATTAACTACCTCCCTTATGCCATAGGTGTTCTAAACTGTGGTTCTTGCTCAAGAGCTTTACCTGCAGTTATTGTTTTAAAGATATTCCATGCGAACATCATAAATCCTAGAAGATACATTACACCAGCAACTGTTCTAATAGTATAGTAAGGGTGAAGTACATTTACCGTATCGATAAAGCTGTACATTAAGTTACCATATTCATCAACTGCTCTCCACATCATACCTTGTGTGATACCTGCGATCCAGAGTGAAGTAAAGTAAAGAACAACGGCTGTTGTCTGTAACCAGAACTGTGACTCCATAAGTTTCTTAGAGTAAATTTCTTTTTTGAACATACGTGGAGTCATATGGAATAATGCTGCCATTACCATAAATACAACCCAACCAAGTACACCATCGTGAACGTGTCCAGGGATCCAGTCTGTAAAGTGCGCAATTGCATTTACTGATTTGATCGATTGGATAGGACCTTCAATCGTTGATAACATGTAGAATGTTGATGCCAATACCATAAATTTGATCAGTGGGTTTTCTGTTAACTGATTCCACTCACCCTTCATTGTAAGAAGCATGTTGATCGCTGAACCCCATGATGGCAAGATAAGTACTACTGAGAAAGCAGAACCCATTGTTTGCATCCAGTCTGGAACTGTTGACCACAGAAGGTGGTGTGAACCAGCCCAAAGGTAAACAAAGATAAGTCCCCAGAAAGAAAGAAGTGACAATTTATATGAATAGATAGCTTGACCTGACTCTTTCGGAAGGAAGTAGTAGATCATACCAACGATAGGTACAGTAAATCCAAATGCAACCGCATTGTGTCCATACCACCATTGTACTAGAGCATCGTTTGTTCCCGCATACATAGATACAGAGTGATTGATACTACCAAGTCCTTCTGTAGCAAAATATGTAGGAATAGCCATATTGTTAAAGAGGTAAAGCATAGCAATACCAAGGAAACATGCAAGATAGTACCATACAGAAATGTATAGTGCTTTTTCTCTTCTCATTGCAACCATACCTGCAATAGAGAGACCAAACATGATCCAGATAACAACAACAACAAGGTCAACCCACCATTCAAACTGTGCATACTCTTTACCTGATGAAATACCAAGTAAAAGTGTTACAGTAGCTATAAGTGCGCCAACAAAGTAAAGCCAAAAGTGTATATGAGAAAGTGCCTTAAGTACTTTTGACTCAGCTAAAGACACCTTTAAAACTCTCTGTCCCAAGTAATACCATGTTGCGAAGATCGCACTCACAGTAAATCCAAATACCACTACATTTGTATGAATTGGTCTCAATCTTGAGAACGTCCCATACTCACCTAGTAAATAGTTTAATTCAGGAAATGCCATTTGTGCGGCGATGATCGTACCGACTAACATACCTAAAAATCCAAACAAAATTGTCGCGTAAGTAAACAGTTTTGCTGCAGAATAATCATATTCCAATGCTGCGTTTGATTGCATGCATACCCCCTTGTATAAATTCTATGTTGCGAAATTACAACATTCAATAATAATTATAAGATTTTTTGCAACACAAAAGCTTAATCTATATCAATGATCATCTTTTTTATGCTATTAGCCATGTATTAACGGTTTTATATATGATTTTGTACGTAAAATGAGAGATAAAATATGTAGAAATTATATCAATTTTTTTGATTTTTTTAGGAGTAAAAGACTCCTAAATAAGGGGTTAATGAAGAAATGATTTACTTAAACCACCCCTTGATTGTTGCCCATATACCTGTCTCTATCCCTTTGTCTTCATTGTCTAGATCAGTAAATCTATCACACCCGGCTTTAAGTCCGGCATCACACCCTTTTTTATAGAACTCTTTTTCTTTAACCCTGCTTTTTTCAACGCCAAAACCACCACGATAAATGATCGCTACATTGTAACATGCATCACCACTTTTTAAGTCACACGCCTGCTCATAAAATTCTCTGGATTTAACATCATCAGGTCTCACATCATGACCGTCACGGTAAATCGTTCCCATGGCTTCACATGCGAACTTCACACCACGTGCACATGATTTTTCAAGGTATGGTATCGCCGCACGGTAGTTCGCATTTTGATAATAGTTGTCACCCATCTTGTCACAACCTCTGTTTTCACCAAGGATACATGCTTTACGCATATAACTCATACCCTCTTCTCTTATATCCTGTACTTTAGCGTTATCACCCGTGACCATTGGTACTGCATGCATATAACATGCCGTGGCATTATTTTCGTAGCAAGCAACTTTAAGATCAACAGCATCAGATGCCATGAGAGTTCCCAGTGTCATTACTGTAAATGAAATAATTGTTTTAAACATCTATTTACCTTCCTTTTTATCTTTATCTCTTTTCATCGCTTCTACCAATATACTGTTTTCGGCTTCCATCTGCCTAAAAGCATCTTCCAGTCTCTTCGTCAATGCGTCCCCTTCAAGACCATCGTTCAAAGCTAACTCATAATGCTTTTTAAAATCAACATATGGCGTTGTACCAGAAGAGATGACCATTTTAAAATCAACTTCAGGGAAATAGGTATTCCAAGCTTTTGCTGCCGTTTTAAGTACTTTTTTATTGTTAAAGTATGACGCTGCTACTACGATCTGCATTGCAAAAACTAGTAAAATAATATAAAAAACAATGGCTTGTGCTATTCCCAACTCTTTAAATGATACAGGATTAAAAATAGCTGCATACATAGCAAATGGCAAAATGATAAAAGCAAGTTTGATCCAGTTGCTGTTCAATCCACCAAAAAGGGCATTATCATAAATAAGTTTTTTTTTGATCTTATGGTTTTTTTCTTTAAAAACACTCTTTAAAATAGTTTTAAGTGTGTAGTGCTGTTCTTGCATTGTTTTTCCTTGAAATATAACTTTGAAAGTGTAGTAGTTTTTAATAAACTAGAGGTTAATAGCAGAAAAATCTGCTATTAGAAGTATAACTATAAGTGGTGTTTTATATATTCATCAATACTAAGTAGTACGATGATACCTAAAAAGGCTGCATTGATCTTCCAAAATATGGCACGTGCATCTGTGAGCTGAAACTCTTTTTTAAGCAATTGTATAGCTGTGATAAATGTCCATACACCAAGAGCTGCAGAAAGAGCAACTGTGATATTTGAATAGACATTAAAGGCATAAACCAAAAAGACACCGGCTTGAATAGTAAGTACTAACCATACAAAAGTAAGTCTTTGAAGGGTACCCTCACCAAAAAGACGCATCGCTGTCGGGTAACCACCATCTTTATAATCACCGTGAAAGAGCATCACTAATAACCAGAAATGTGGTACTTGCCAGATAAAATAATACACTGCCAAGGCAATAAACTCTAACTCAAAAAGGGCATGACCTGCCACAAGCCACCCAATTGCTGGAGGGATTACACCCAATATTGCACCCGGTACTACAGCTAAAGCAGATCTCTTTTTAAGTGGCGTATACATAAGGTTATACCAGAGAAAAGCAAATGCAAAAAGGTTAATACCTGTAAGCCCTAAAAGAGAATAGATAATAGCAAATGAGATCAGAATCAATACAATTCCGATAATCATTCCTGTACGAGGAGACATACGCCCAGCTGCAATAGGACGATTTTTTGTTCTTTCCATTTTGGAATCTTCTCTATACTCTTGTACCTGGTTAATAGTAGAAACACCCATGGCTACTAAAAGTACAGAGAAGGTAGCAATAAACATATCAGTTCCAATTTCGCCCTTTGCCATTATATAGGCAAAGAGAGCCGATAGGCTCACTGCGAAAGAGAGAACGAATTTAGTTACAACGATAAAGTCTTTAATCATTGTAAACTTTTAAGATATTCTGCAATAGCTGAAACATCTTCGTCTGATATATCAGTGTATGCTGGCATAGTACCCATCGAACCTTGCTTACCATTTTTCAACACATTACGTAAAAGGTCTACATCGTAATCTACAAGACTTGGAGATGTACCGAACTGACCTTTACCATCTGCCCCATGACATCCAGCACATGCTGCGAATGAAGCAGGCTGATCACCTTTCATACCACCAGCCACATAAGCTGCAATCTCTTCAGCATCTGCACCTGTAGCCGTTCCAGCTGGCATTGCACCCATTGCATAACCAAGTTGATCTTGACCGTTATTGATCACATCTAATACTTGCTCTTTAGTCAATACTCTTGATTTAAGAGTAGGTCCAACTAGTGTAGCATCTTTTTCAACAGCATGACAAGATTTACATCCATGTTGGTGCAATAATGAACTACCTGATTTATCGAAGTTACCTTCTGGTGTATCTTTATCCGTGCTATTGAACCATGCATTATATGCATCTTTTTCTATAACAACGATCTTAGAATACATATACGAGTGATCTGTACCACAGTACTCAGCACATTCAACATCATACACACCCACTTTTGTAGCTTTGAACCATTGTTTAGTAGTACGTCCTGGAACAACATCTTCTTTCATACGGAAAGCAGGTACATAATATGCGTGAATTACGTCATCAATCGGTGCTGTCATATTTAAGATAATATTTGTATCTACAGGAACATAGAGTGCTGCTATACCCATAGAACCTTTTTCTTTATCAAATACACCACCGATCTTATGTACATGTCCAGATTTATTTGCTGGATACTGATACTTCCATTTCCATTTAGAACCTTCAACATCGATCACGATACTCTGTGACTCTGCTGGCATTGTTCTAAACATTTGCATAGTCGTGTTACCATAGTAAAAGAATACCATTACAGCTGCGATAGGGATCGCTGTCCATGCCAACTCTAAAAGAGTATGGTGGGTCACATTCCCGATATCTTCATTTTTAACTTTATCTGCACGATATTTCCATGCGAAGTAGAACATTGGTGCTACTACCGATAGGAAAAGTGCAACTGAAATCCATACGTGCAACCAAAACGCAAAATCCATATCTGCGTTAAAGGTAGATGCATTGGAACTAAATCCTTGTAATTTATTACTCATAAGTAAAACCCCTCTTAGTGTGCTGCAGGAGCAGTAATATGACTTTCAGCTCCATATTGGAAATTTGGTACATCTATACCAATAACGATCACGAAAAATACTGTCACAAGGAATAGTGAAAACCACACCATCGCTGTAATCAGTTTCTCACCTTTTAAGTGCATATAATAAATAAGAATTAAATATGCTTTTACTACTGCAATTAGCATTTGTGCCATAAATGTTGAACCTGTCATGAACATATGTGGCTGTATAAATGTTACAGCTGTCAATAACAATAATCCTACAAGTACTTTATAATATACTTTTTTCTCTTCTTGATAATTTACTGTTTTAGTGTCCACCTGTAGCTCCTCCCGCTCCGATCATATAGTAGTAAGGGAATACGAATACCCAAATAAGGTGTACGATATCCCAGTATAGTGCAATATTCCAGTGTAGTATATGGTGTTCTGGTGTTACTTTACCATCATTGATACGCTTAAGTAGCCATAACATAATACCAATACCAATGATAATGTGGAATCCATGGAGTCCAGTCATTGAAAAGTAAAGACCAAAGAATAACTTCTGTCCAAATGGCAATGTTGACTCTGGCAATAATTTATCATGCATCAAGAAGATACCGTGATTGTACTCAGCTCTCCATTCAAAACCTTTAATTACCAAAAATGCAACTGCCAAAATGATAGTTGCCCAGATCATAAGTTTAGCGCCTTTTACATCGCCAGCTCTCATTTTAAGTAATCCAAGACCCATAGTAAGTGCAGACACTAGTAGAATTACTGTGTTTGTACCACCAAGAACTCTATTTAAAGATGCAGATGCATCTAAAAAGTCTTGCGGGTGTAATGTATTATAGTACGCAAGTGCAAGGAACATAGCTCCAAACATCATAACTTCTGTGAGCATAAACAGCCAGAAACCTAGTTTCCCGCCGTAAAAGTCACCTTGCCATCCTTGAACCTCATGCTGGTTCCCGTCGCGATCAGTCGCAATTTCAGGTACGTATTCGTGTCCCATTAGTGACCTCCTCTTTCGATTGGTTCATCAATTCTCTGCATTGTTTCATAATTAAATTTAACCACTGGTTCACCATGGTGATACTCATACGGATCAAAGTCAACATAAGGAACTTTAGAGTGGTTCTCTAGTGGTGGTGGTGATGTTGGTAAATGCCATTCTAATGTTGTAGCATTCCATGGGTTTGGCGTTGCTGCCTCACCTTGTGTCCAACCTTTAAAGAATACCCAGAACATATAGATAAGACCTGCAATAAAGATCACTGCTCCATAGAATGAAAGTTGGTGATAGATCTCAAATTCTGGAAGGTAGTCAAAGTAACGTCTTGGCATACCGTAGTAACCAGCGATGAACATTGGGAACCATAAAAGGTTAAATCCAATGAAGTTTAGGTAGAAAGCAATTTTTGCTTTACCTTCATCATACATTTTACCTGTAACAAGTGGGAACCAGTAGTGCATACCGGCAAACATCAAGAATACAACCCCACCAAGAATAGCATAGTGAAAGTGTGCAACTGTATAGTAAGTATCTTGTAGGTGAATATCCATACCGATCATTGTGATCGTAACACCTGTGATACCACCGATAGCAAATGTAATAATTGTTCCTAGAGCCCAGATCATAGGTGTAGAAAGTACGATCTTACCTTGGTACATTGTAGCAACCCAGTCATAGAACTTAACACCTGTTGGAATCGCAACAAAGAAAGTCAGGAATGAGAATACTGTTTTTGCGATATCTGACATACCTGATGTATAGAGGTGGTGACCCCATACCAAGTAACCGATACCAGCAATTGATGCTGAAGAAAGAGCAATCGTTCTGTATCCGAATATCTCTTTTCTAGAGAAAGTAGGAATAATCTCAGACATAATACCAAACGCTGGTAGAATCATAAGATAAACAGCTGGGTGAGAATAGATCCAGAATAAGTGTTGGAACAATACCGGGTCTCCACCTTTAGCTGGATCAAAGATACCAATACCAAAATATTTTTCCAAAATTGCAAGAATCAGTGTAATACCAACTACCGGTGTTGCAAGAAGTTGGATCCATGCTGTAGCATAGATACCCCATACAAATAGTGGCATTTTAAAGAAAGTCATACCTGGTGCTCTAAGTCTGTGGATAGTAACAAGGAAGTTAAGACCAGTAAGGATAGATGCAAAACCTAGAACAAATGCTGCTACAAGTGCCATAATAACATTTGTTTCTGTGTTCATTGAGTATGGTGCATAAAATGTCCAACCTGTATCTGCTACACCTTCACCGATAAACAGTGATGCAAGTGCAATACAACAACCTGCAATGTACAACCAGAATGTAAACCAGTTAAGTCTTGGGAAAGATACATCTTTCGCCCCGATCATAAGTGGCATAACAATGTTTCCGAATATCGCAGGGATCCCTGGAATAATGAAAAGGAAGATCATAATTACACCATGTAGTGTAAATGCCTGGTTAAATGTGTCTCCATCCATGTATTGTCCGCCTGGTGCGAACAGTTCTATTCTCATTGCAAATGCTGTAAATACAGCTACAAAAAAGAATACGAACATAACAGCTGCATACATAATACCAATTCTTTTATGGTCAATAGTAAGCATCCACTGCATGAATGTACTTTTAGGGTGCCCAATGGCACAGTGTGT
>CBFHPE010000043.1:0-2457 GCA_965657515.1 Sulfurovum sp. | reverse complement strand
AAGTTTGACTCATCTAAGTTTCTCCTTTGGTTTTCATGTTCTTCTTGATCTCTTCTTCCTGCTTTTACAAGCCAGATAAAAAAGATGATCGTGATAGTTAAAATTACTGTTGCTGCTACTTTTTCCCAGGCAAAAACATATGTTTTACCTTTAGGATCATAAGTGAAGCAATACAGTAGTGTTTTTGCTATGGTCGGTCCGACTTTTCCTTGCGCTGACTCCATCACTGCCATTTTTACATCAAACGGTAATTGCTCGATACCATTAAGGTAACGTGTAATCTTACCTTCTGGTGAGATGATAATAAGTGTTGCAGCATGGATCCAATCAACTACACCTGCTTTAGACACAACCTTTTTATATGTGAACCCAACTTTATCAGCTAAAATAGCTGAAGAGTTGTTCTCACTAATTAAAAAGTGCCATGCATCTTGCACATATGGTCTTTCCATGGATTCTAAAAACGTTTTTCTCTTAGCTTTTGCCATAGGCGGTGTTTCATCTTGTGCAAAACTAATCGTTAACGCTTTGTAGTCAGTATTTTCTGATAGGTCAAGTCTAGACAACATTTTTGCCATATCTTGTAACTGGGGCGTACAGATACCTGCACATTTGAAGTAGTTCAAAGAGATGATCGTAGGTTTCCCATCCATATACTCTTTAAGTGTTTTACTTTTCCCATCTTCATCTATAAATGTTAAATCAAGCGGAACATATTCCCCTAGCTTCTCATTAACACCCAAAGATTCGGCTTGTAAAACCGTTAAAAACAGCAATACAAACATTACAATTTTTTTCATATACCCTCCATAGTTATGTCTATATTTATTCAAAAATACCCTATATTTTAGACAAATGTCACTTAAATCGTAATAAAAAGGTATAGTTTGAGGATTTTTTAACACATAATTAACACAATAAGTGTAGAAAAAGAATAGTTTTAAACTTAGTATAAGTTTTTATAATTTTGTTAGATTTTTTTTATTTAAGTAGTTATATTCTATGTTTCTCAATGAAACATAGATATAGATTTATGCTTTACCTTTAGCACTTTGAATAGAATGAATATATTGATAGTCTACAGATATTTTGTTTTCTCTTTGTAAATTTTGACTAAGTCTTGCTACCATACCTTCAAAATCTTCAAAAAGATAGTTTGCCATTGATCCTGGTATAGGATTTATCTCGTTGAGTAACACTTCACCATCAACTACAAAGAAGTCACAGCGAATGATACTTCCCTGAAACAGCGTATTATATATCTTTTTAAAGCTTTCTTGAATGTTATTTCTAAGATCATCTGAAATATCTGCTGCTAATACTTGAGAATCTCTGGAGAAATCCATGTATTTTTTTTCAAAATCCAAAAATTCTTCTTTATGCGGCTCTTCAACAATAGAAAGTTCCCATTCATTTGTAAAACAACCCGCTTGATTGAACTCTTTCACACCATCGATAAACGGTTCAACGATGACATCTGTATCAAATTCAAATGCTACATCCAATGCATAGTCAAGTTCTGATGCTTCTTTGACAATGCTTACACCGATACTAGAACCTAAACGTACTGGTTTGATGATAACAGGGTAAGCCATGTTGATCTTTCTTTCATCATTTTTTGAAAGGTATTCATAGTCAACTGTTTTAACCCCTAAACTCTCAGCCAAAAATTTTGTATAAAGTTTGTTATAAGAGAGTGCTGAAGCTTCCATACGCGGAGAGATAAATGGGATATCAAAAAATTCCATTATTGATGCTACTTTTCCATCTTCGCCATCTCGTCCATGAATCAGGTTCAAAGCCACATCGAAATCTACAGATTTAGAACCAAACATACCATCTACAGAAAGACCACCCTGTTTGAGTGTCAGCTCTTTGGATTTCTTATACTCACCCGATGAGAAAAGTTTAGAATTTATTTTATCTGTATCAATGAGATAGAATTTTCTATCCGCACTTACAAAGATATAAGTAAGTGTAGATTTTTTTAGTACTTTCTTCATGGTTATAGCAGAGACGATACTGATCTCATGTTCAAAACTGGAACCACCAAATAGAATCGCTATATTCATTTATATTCCTTAAAGCATCTTGGCAAATTCGCCAAAGATATATGCAGATTCATGTGGTCCGGGGCTAGCCTCAGGATGATGCTGTACCGACATACTTGGAGAATCATTGTATTTGAGTCCCTCTATCGTATTATCAAAAAGGTTTGTATGTGTAACCGTTGCTACCTCTGTAATATTGTCCGGCACATTATAGTTATGATTTTGTGCAGTAATTTCTACTGTGTTTGTCATAGCATTCATCACTGGATGATTTCCGCCATGGTGACCAAACTGTAACTTATAGGTGTCGTAACCATGTGCGATCGATAGTAGCTGATGTCCAAGACAAATACCAAAAAGTGGTACTTTTCTGGCAATAAGCTTTTTGATCTTCTCTTGTTCATCT
>CBFHPE010000042.1:0-15132 GCA_965657515.1 Sulfurovum sp. | reverse complement strand
TAACAGAGTGGAAGAGTGAAGATGCACAAGATACAGCACAGGTTATCATTGAAAATCGTGATATCATTGGGCATACATTAGAGGAACTTTCAATTCACAGAAGATTTGGACTTTTGTTACTGGAAATTAAACGAAACGGTAAACATATCGCTCATGATGAAAAAACAGTCTTGAAAGAAGGTGACGTGCTTGTAGTTATTGGTGCTCCACATCAGATCGAAGCCATGGGTACATATATGGGTCAACTTGGAAAAGAAGGGATAGAAACAGACATTATTACACTCTCATTTGGTATTGTGATCGGACTGTTGATAGGCTCCTTATATATTACTTTAGGTGGAGTCTCTTTAGGGTTGGGTTCTGCCGGTGGATTGTTGGCAGCAGGTCTTTTTATCGGTTACAGAAGAAGTGTAAAACCTACTTTTGGACAGCTTCCGGAATCAACACGATGGTTCTTAATGGAGTTTGGGCTTCTCTTGTTTATGGCAGGTGTTGGTATGCGCGCAGGTGGTGGTATTTTAGATACGCTACAACAGAATGGTCTTGTATTGGTCGGGGCAGGTGTCTGTGTAACGATCATACCTATTTTAGTTGGCTATTTTGTAGGGACCAAATTACTTAAAATATCACCTGCACTTATTTTTGGTGCCATTACAGGTGCAATGACAAGTGGTGCTGCACTCTCAGTAGTCATAAAAGAGGCTAAAAGCCCTGTACCGGCATTAGGCTATACCGGTACTTATGCCTTTGCAAATGTGCTTCTAGTGGTTGCTGGTAGTCTTATTATGATGCTTTAGTTGAGAATATATAATACGGACCCATAGGCTAATTATAAAATCTCTTCTTGTCCAATTTTATAATCTAACATAGAATATAAAATTTTGAACCAATTTATAAATAGCTAAGCCACCAATCTTTACGACGGGCTTTGATATCAGCAAACCAATGACATAGATAATAGAGCATCCATACCACTATGATCCATCCTAAATAAGTCTGTAGTAGATCAAATCCATAATTTAAACCTTCAGGTGTCGGGCCGATAGGAGATTGTAGTAGCCAATCCGCATTACCAAAAACGATCATTGCAAGGATTATGCCACCTATATGTAAAATCGGTATATGTAGTACATAAAATAAAAAAGGTACGCGACCAAGTATTTGGAAAGGGTATGACCATTTACCTAATGGCCTGTCAAGCAAACTCATAAGTATCATCGCAAATCCTAACATATAGCTCAAGAAAACGAGTGATGGAGGATATTTTGTAAAGTTTAGAAAACTCATTAGCGTATGTTCTACTGAGTGTTGAAGAGTCCAGATATTTGCATCTCCAT
Source organism: Sulfurovum sp. (assembly GCA_965657515.1). Classification (GTDB taxonomy): domain Bacteria; phylum Campylobacterota; class Campylobacteria; order Campylobacterales; family Sulfurovaceae; genus Sulfurovum. The sequence continues at coordinate 13,795 of CBFHPE010000042.1, read as the reverse complement.
AAATATTATAAAATCGAAGTATGGTACCGGAAATTATAAGAAGTAAACCTATTTGTAAGAAGATACGTTTACGATCATTTTTAGGCATTTTTACTAGAGGGCCCATAACATAACCAAGTGCCATGACTCCTATCCAGGGAATAAATGGATATACAACACGAACTTCAAATATTCCAAGACTGAAGTTGCCTGGAACATGCAATAGATGCCATAACCATGCAAATGTACCAAAATATGCGGGCTCAACAGTGTCCAATGCATTGTGACCTAGTATCATTGTCGCTGCGATCAGAGCAATTATCCATTTAGGAAGATATATCAATCCAGCCATCATGATCATAGAGATACCAATAGCGAAAAGTACCGCAACTTTTGGTTTATAATAAAAATCAGAAGAAAATGACCAAAAGAATCCAACGAGAGTCAACTCTAGAAGAATCAACCATAATCCACGAGAAAAGGCTAAAAAAGCCAATTCGTGTTTAGTTCTGCGAAATGACGCAAAATATAATCCGATGCCTGCTAAAAATATGAATGTTGGTGCAGCAAAGTGTGTGATCCAACGTGTGATAAAAACAGCCATGTTTGTAACAGATAAGTCTAGAGGAGAAGAGAGTACAAAGCCTGTTGCAAAAAAGCTTCTTGAGTGATCTAAGGCCATGATCACTATAGTAAGACCACGAAGCAGATCCAGCGCTTCAAAACGCTCTTTTTTATCTTTTGAAGAAGAATCTATGACATCTGCAGTATGAGATTCTTTGGTCATTTACAAATTCCTTATAATGTACAGATAACAATATGATGTATAAAATTATAATAGCATAAACTTCATGAATACTATTTTCTAAAACCTTATTAAATATATAACTATATGAGGTTTTAGTTTTTAGAGAAGTATATAATTTGCTTCAATTATAATATCAATTTTCCAAAGCTTCAGAAAAAGTTTTCTTTATCCTATAGTTGATGACCCGTAAAGGAATACCCCAGGGAACTTTTTGATGTTCAGCTAGAACCAATAAGTCATTAAAAGTCACATGGACGGTTCCCGTGGTATCTTGCCAAATTAACATCTTTTGGCAAAATGCATCAAGACCGAGTATAGGTGATATGCTCATGGCCTTTCCCCCTGGGCCAGGAGCACCGAATAATATCAGGTGAATAGGTGTAAGATTAAGATCATATTTTTTAGCTCGTTTGGTAAAGTCTATAGCAGCAAACAACACTGTGTCATCTTGGGCATTAATAGCATTCATAATTAATGTTTTAGTCGTATTGAAATCGTGTGAACTATCAAGTGTTACCAAGCCTTTATCAAGCATCGTATCTGATTCAAATCTTGCAATTTTTTCTGTAGGAATGCCTTGAGTTGCTTTTGCGATAGCATTTTCATATCGTTCTTTTATAGTTTTGTTTTCAGGCAGGTTGTGTCGGTTCATGATAAAGTCATAATGATTTGAGATCACTGCTCCTTCACCTGTTGAAGAATCCTCGAAAGCTAATATACGTAAAGGTAGATCAATAGCTGCTATGGGGTTGTATTTTAAGATTTCAGTCTCTAATTTTGGATCTGACCATATCAATACATGTGCAGGTGGCATTGGTGAACCAGCTTTTTCTGCAAGACGAGCATGATCAATATCAACAATGATCTCATAGTTCTTTTGGTTTAGGATATTTTCTTCTAAAGTATTATAAAGTTTGTCAGGTTTAATGAAGCGGCTGTTATCCACTGGTTGTGTATTACTCAATAAAAGGAGTGCAACAAATAATCCCAAAATCAACACTAATAAAACAATCGAACCTTTTTTCTTCATCATATATCCCTGTAAAGTTGTAATTTAATGGCTTAGAGTATACTCCAGCAATGATAAAAATTATATAAACCTAGAAGCCTTATAAAATATATAAATTTATAAGGTTTTCATCATTCATTCAAAATTACTGCATATTTTTACAGCCACAAATTTTATAATCTTTGTTAAATTTTACATTTTAGTCTTCTATTGACTTTAATTTAAACTGGTTATGAATAATCTAGAGTTGTGTTGAGCTTCAGTGGTGTTATAAGACGCTATAAGTACTAACTTGATAAAATACAACTCTTAAAATAAAGGTTTAATTATATGAGTGAGAGCAAAGATTTTTTACGTACAATAGTTGAAGAGGACTTGAAATCAGGCAAGTATACTGAGGTTGCAACAAGGTTTCCTCCAGAGCCTAATGGTTTTCCACATATTGGGCACGCTAAATCTATCTGTATTAATTTTGGTATCGCAAATGATTATAATGGTCACTGTAACCTTAGAATGGATGATACTAACCCAAGTACAGAAGACACAAAATACGTTGAGGCTCTTAAAGATGCTGTAGAGTGGCTTGGATTTGACTGGGATGGTAATGTACGTTATACCTCTGATTATTTCCCTGAACTCTATGATTATGCTGTTGAACTTATCAAAATGGGTAAGGCTTATGTTGATAGCCTAAGTGAAGAGGAGATACGTGAATATCGGGGAACAGTAACTGAACCTGGAAAACGTAGTAAATATGCCGATCGATCCGTAGAAGAGAACCTTGATCTTTTTGAGCGAATGAAAAACGGTGAGTTTGAAGATGGTGAACATGTATTAAGAGCAAAGATTGATATGACTGCAGCCAATATGAAAATGAGAGACCCGCTTTTATACCGTATTAGAAATGCACATCACTATAGAACAGAAGATAAGTGGCATGTCTACCCGATGTATGATTTTGGTCACTGTCTTTCTGACTATATAGAGGGTATATCTCACTCTATTTGTACACTGGAGTTTGAGAACAACCGTGATATTTATGACTGGGTACTTGATACGCTTGGGTTAACATCATCACGACCTTACCAGCATGAGTTTGCTAGACTTGGCATCAACTATACGGTGATGAGTAAAAGAAAGCTTTTAGAACTGGTTGAAGGTGGACAAGTAAGTGGTTGGGATGATCCTCGTTTACCTACGATCGCTGGTTATAAAAGAAGAGGGTACACACCAGAATCTATCTTGAACTTTTGTGATGGTATTGGTATAGCAAAAGCAAACTCAATGGTAGACGTTGCACAGCTTGAATTTTCTATAAGAGATGATCTAAATACAAAAGTACCACGTGTATTGTGTGTGCTTGATCCACTAAAAGTAACCATAGTAAACTATGAAGGTTCTGAAGAGATCGATGCACCTTACTACCCACATGATGTACCTAAAGAGGGTTCAAGAAAGATACCTTTCTCTAATGAGATCTACATAGAACGTGATGACTTTATGGAGAATCCTCCAAAAGGATACTTCCGTCTCACACCTGAGCAGTCAGTTAGACTTAGACATGCTTATATCATCACTTGTAAGGAAGTGATCAAAGATGCCAATGGCAACATTGTAGAGATAAAAGCAGAGTATCATCCTGACTCTAAAAGTGGTTCAGATACCAGTGGTATCAAGGTAAAAAGTGCTATCCAGTGGGTAGATGCTGCAGGGTCTAAAGAAGTAGAGGTAAGGCTTTATGACAGACTCTTTAAAGATGAAGCGCCAGAGGGATTGGAAGATATCAATCCTGATTCTTTAAAAGTTATCAAAAATGCTCTTATAGAACCAGCTGTAATCACAGAAAAACCTGATGAGAGATTTCAGTTTGAAAGACAAGGTTACTTTTATGCGGACCCTGTTGACTATACAGATGATAAACCTGTATTTAATAAAATTGTCGGGCTTAAAGACTCTTGGGGCAAAAAGAAGAAAGAAGTCGAACCTGCACCTAAACCTCAAGCTAAAAAAGTGCAGGTAGATGGGGAAGTAGTACCTATGAGTGAAGCTCAAGAGAAACTATTTGATAAGTACACCAGAGAACTTGGACTCAATAGTGAAGTAGCAAATACGCTAGCACGTGATGAACACCTTTCAAGCTTTTATTATGAAGCACTAAGCCTGTCTACACCTTCTCCAAATCCAGTTGGGTTAGCTAATATCGTAACGAATGAAGTGGCTAGAGAATTAAAAGAAATATCTATGGACGAATTGAAGTATAGACCAGTACAGATTGCTGAACTTGCTAAGATGATCGATGATGGGACTATTTCAAGTAAAATAGCTAAACAAGTGTTTGAAGAGTTGGCGGAAAGTGGAGAAGATCCAAAACAGATAGTTGAGGCTAAAGGACTTATACAGATAAGTGACCCTTCTAAAATTTCACCTATTATCGATGATATCATTGCTAAAAACCCAGATAATGTTGCCAAGTTTAAAGCAGGTAACACTAAACTTTTGGGCTTCTTTGTCGGACAAGTACTAAAGTCTACAGGGGGAAAAGCAAATCCAAAAGTGGTTAATGAACTTGTGGCAGAGAAATTAAAATAATATATAACCCCTAAAAGGATCTGTTGTGATAAAAAGAAAAATATTTGTGGCAATGATATTTACATTGATAACTTCATCACTCTATGCAGAAACAGAGAAAAAAGATAATATCCATATGTTCCCACAAGCACAAGAGGGTTTTGTTCGTCATGTGGTAGAAGTGCCAAAAACGGATAATGATGAGGATCATAGAGTAGAATTACTCATCGGGAAAACAATGTTGGTTGACTGTAATAAGCATTCACTGAGAGCTAAAGTTGAAAATGTAACACTCAAAGGCTGGGGATACAAATATCTGGAAGTCTCAGATATCCATAGTGGTCCTAGTACAATGATGGCATGTCCTCAACCAAAAACAGAAAAGTTTATCAGTTTATATATGGGGAAAGAAACCCTACGCAGGTATAATAGTCGCTTACCGATAGTTGCCTATATACCTGAAGGGTATGAAATGCGTTACCGTATTTGGAGTGCGGGTGATAAGATACAGCAGGCTAATAAGCGTTAATTAGATCCCTATCTTCTCTCCATATTTGACGATGTGTGACTTTTTACCTAAACGTTTCTCTATCTCTTTTTGAAAGATCTCCTGTTTGTCTCTTTCTCCATGGATGAGAAAGATCTTTTCCAGTTTGTTAAACTTCTTCATCCACTCTATGAGACCATTTTGGTCTGCATGTGCTGAGAAACCATTGATGGTATGGACATTTGCTTTTACTATGACATCTTCACCATATATCTTGATCTTTTTTTCTCCATCTACGATCTTTCTTCCCAGTGTGCCTTGTACCTGATAACCCACAAAGACCAGTGCATTTCTTTCATTCCAAAGACGGTGTTTAAAATGTTGAAGTATACGCCCACCATTACACATACCGGCTCCTGCAATGATAATAGCGTGAGAATCCACGGCATTGATCTTCATAGAGTCTTGTACCCTTGATGTATAGTGCAAGTAAGGGAAGTCAAATATAGTACCGTCACGCTCCAAGAAATCGTTACAACACTGGCTTAACTCTTCATGATAGTTTTTATATATCTCTGTAGCACGTATGGCCATGGGTGAATCGAGGAATATTTGACATACAGGCAGCTCACCTCTGTCATACATCTGTTTAAGAAGACAGAGTATCTCTTGGGTACGTTCAATGGCAAAAGAGGGGATGAGTACATTCCCATCATTTTTAAAGGTCTCAAGTATGATCTCTTGGAGTTCTTTGTCGCTTTCCTCAACCCCCCTGTGATTACGATCACCATAGGTAGACTCTATAAAAAGTGCATCTGCTTGTTCTATGGTGTCAGGTGAGGGCATGACCAGGTCATCATCATTTCCCAGGTCACCTGAAAAAACAACGGTCTTTTTCAAACCATTTTCTTCAAAGATCACTTCTATGACCGCAGAATCTAAAATATGTCCGGCATTTTTAAAGTTTACAAATATACCGTTGCCAAGATCTATCTGTTCATCATAGGCAGCAAAGATCATGTTGCGATGAAAGACAGAGCGTACATCACTCTCTGCATAAAGAGGTTTTGGCACCTCCTTCTCTTTACCAATACGTTGTGCTTTTCTGTACTTTGTTTTGTAACTCTCTTTCATAAGATGTGCAGAGTCAAGCATGACCACTTCGGCCAGATCCATAGTAGATTTATGTGTGACTATGGTACCTTTAAAACCTTCTTTGACCAACTTAGGAACACGTCCAACATGATCTAAATGACCATGGGTAATAAGAAGAAAATCAACATCTTCAGGATTAAAACCAAATGGAGCATGGTTTCGTTCTTCTACAAGTCCTTGAAACATACCGCAATCTATGAGGAGATTGATACCATTGTGGAGTTGCAAGAGATGACAAGATCCGGTTACAACTTCTGCAGCACCGTATGATTGTAATGTAGCCATGTATTCTCCTTATGTGATTTTAAAAATACTCTATAATATTTATTTTATTACTTTTTGGATGATAATTGCATTAAGAACTTGATCTATCTGCATCATAGCGGAGTATCTGCTATAATAAGTGTGAAACCATAAAAGGGGTGACTGATGAATGATAAGATCAAAGAGATCTTGGAAGAGATAGAAGCAATGAAACAAAAGCTTAGTGAAGAGATCGCTGAGCAGGAAAAACATATCTCTTATGAAATTCAAAATGGTTATGTAAGATTTGAAAAAGATGTTTTTGAAAAACAAAAAGAGAATATGAAAAATCTTTTAGCTTGGTTCAGAGAAATCCCTCTTTTACATTTACTATCTTCCCCACTTATTTATGCAATGGTCATACCTGCGGTACTCTTAGATATCATTCTTTTTATCTATCAGCAGGTGATATTTAGAATCTATAAATTTAAATTTATCAAACGAAGTGACTATATACTCTATGATCATCAATATCTTGGATATTTAAACCCTATAGAAAAACTCAATTGTCTCTATTGTTCTTATTTTAATGGTCTAATGCAATATGCTGCAGCGATCGCTGCAAGAACAGAGTTGTTTTTCTGTCCTATAAAACATGCTAAAAAAGTGGCATATGAACATGATCATTATCTTAAATATTTTGAATACGGTGATGGAGATGAATATCAGACCAAGTTAAAAGATCTACGAGATAGTTCGCAAGAGGGTAATGATAAATAATCAATATCATTATTAAAAAATGAAATTTTTACTCACTTCAATTTCAAGAACCGTTTTCATAGGTTTGTTTATACTGTTACTATTCTTTGGTAGTTGGTTGCTTTGGGAGCAAAACCGTAATGTGCTTAAGGGCATAGATATTGATCCTGGAAAAGTTGAACTATTACGTGATTCAACGTATAAATTGTCATTTGATGAGATACCTGAACGAACATACCATCATATAACATTAGATACGGCATATTTAGGCTCAATTGAAGCGTTCATATCTGAGCCTAAAGTTGTTCCTTCCGAGGGACTTCCTGTTGTGATCATTATGGGTGGACTAGAAGTTAATGAAGATACTTTTAAACTGATTCACCATCCCGGTGACAACATCTATGTCATATTTAAATATCCATATACAAAAAAGAACTGGCATGAAGGTAGACCCATTATTGAGATTCCAGTGATCAGAAAATCACTTTTGAACGTACCTTCTCAGGCTCTGGTACTACATCAATGGATATCAGAACAACCATGGGCAGAACAAGATCGTATAACATTTGCAGGTTTCAGCTTTGGTGCGATGTTCCTGCCTTCTATCTATCATCTGGCAGACAGTCATGGTAAAGTACTAAATCCAGGAGTGATGGCATATGCAGGAGCAGATATATCGGATCTTCTCTACACAAATATGAAAAAAGTTGATTCGCCTTGGCGCAGATTTGGTGCATGGCTTGGTGAAATAGTTATCTATAGTTTGGAACCTTCACATCATTTACCTTATATGAACAATGAGTTTCTTATTATTAACGGAACAAAAGATCATCAGATATCAAAGTATAGTTGGAAAAAGTTACACCGTTTGATACCAGAGCCCAAAACTGTTGTTATTCTTGAAGAAGGACACATGCACCCCCGCAAATCAGAATTGACTGAAAAATTGGTAAATATAAGCAGGAAGTGGTTTAAGGAAAGAGGATTGGTTAATTAGCTATGGAATAATTTACATATCTTGACTTTTCTATACTTATATGATATTATTAAATAAAGTTGAGTCACAAACTATAAAGGTTGACTCAGAGTAAGGAATATAAATGACATATCATCAAAGTATGCAATATTATAAAAAAGTAGAAGGGAAAGAGAGCATTATATGTTCACTTTGTCGTCACTCATGTAAATTGAAAGAAGGGCAAGTTGGTATATGTGGTGTCAATAAAAATGTAGATGGCAAGTTAAAAACACTTGTGTATGGACACCCTATAGCTGTACATGTAGACCCTATGGAAAAGAAACCGCTTTACCATGTCCTTCCTGGTAGCAAAGTGCTCTCTTTTGGAACTGTAGGATGTAACTTCAAATGTCCTTTTTGTCAAAACTGGGACATTTCACAGGAACATGAGGTCAATGAAAATATAGAAGTAAGCCCTCAACAAATGGTAGATCTTGCCCAAAAAGAAGGTGCTAGATCTATAGCCTATACTTACAATGAACCCACTATATTTTACCCATATGCTAAAGATATAGGCGTCATAGCAAAAGAGAGAGGACTGAAGAATGTGTTTGTCTCTAACGGTTTTGAATCACCCGAGATCATAGAAGATATGGCATCATGGGTGGATGCAGCCAATATAGATCTGAAAAGTTGGGATGACAAGTACTATAAACGTGCACTCAAAGGTGGCCTTGAAGAGGTAAAAGACACACTTAGAAGAATGGTGGCTGCGGGTATATGGGTTGAAGTTACCACTCTGCTTATAGAGGGTGAGAATGACAGTGACCAGCACTTAAAAGAGATGTCAGCGTTCATAGCTAATGATCTTGGCAAACATGTACCGTGGCATTTAAGTGCTTTTTACCCTAACTATAAGATGCAAACACATCAAGCAACAAAAGTAGATACATTGCAACGGGCTAAACGTATAGGTAAAGAAGCAGGACTTGAATATATTTATCTTGGAAATGTTTCTGTCAACGGTACTACTTCTTGTCCAAAATGTGATACTATACTAGTAGAACGTTCAGGGTATAGTCCGGATGTAAAAATGTTGGAAAACGGATGTTGCCTTAACTGTAAAACAGAGATAGAAGGTATCTGGTAAGATGTCTTCTATGCAGATAATCTAAAAGGAACTTTCTTCCTTTTAAATGAGAAGTAAAGTAGAAGGAGTATGGACATGAGTGTACGTGAACCAGCAGTAGAAGGACAGTTTTATCCATCAAATTCAAATGAGATCATCTCAACGATCGAAGCTTACAATACTAAAGACAATCAAAATACAAATCTCAACACAAGAGCGGTGATAGTACCGCATGCAGGGTACATTTACAGTGGGTTTACTGCAAACAAAGCACTAAGGTTGTTGCGTAATGTTGACATCAAACGTGTAGTGGTTATAGGCCCAAGCCATCGTGTAGCATTTAAAGGGACATCTGCAGCCATGTTTGACTCTTATGACACTCCTTTAGGTGCATTTCCCATCGATAAAACATTCATCACTGATCTTGCAAAAAGTTTTGACATCAAGTTCGTACCTCAGGCACACCATGAACACAGTACAGAAGTTCAGATGCCTATCATCAAATACTATAGACCAGATATTTCCATCGTAGAACTTGTATATGGAGAGGAAGATCCTAAATCTTTGGCAAAAGTGATCGATCATTTACTTAATGATAAAAGCACAGGAGTGGTAATATCGACGGATTTAAGTCACTATTACGACATAGATAAAGCTAATAGCTTGGACAGTATATGTGTAGATGCTGTAAAAACTTTGGATACGGGAAAATTATCACAAGGCTGTGAAGCCTGCGGTAAGATAGGTATTGAAGCGATGTTAATGACAGCAAAGCAAAGAGGACTTAGATCTATAGTACTTGATTATCGTACTTCTGCAGATGCCAGTTTTGATAGATCACAGGTTGTAGGTTATATGAGTGCAGCATTTGTTGAAGGTGAAAGTTCGCAAAAAGATGAAGAGAAAGATGGAAGGAAAGAAACTTTACTGTCACTTGCACGTGCCAGCATTGCCAATGCGGTAGACGTCTCTTATACTTATGATCTGGAAAAGACACTCAAGGAAAATCCATGGTTGGAAAGTGAAGGTGCTGCTTTTATAACACTAACTACAAATGATGATAGGCTGAGAGGATGTATAGGTTCTACTGTAGCACATAGAAAACTGTATGAAGATGTCATACTCAATGCCAAGAGCGCTGCTTTGAATGACCCAAGATTTTTAGCCTTGACCAAAGAGGAGTATGATAAGATTAAAGTAGAAGTCTCCGTTTTGACTGAGCCTAAGGTATTAGCATATAGCTCTGTTGCAGATTTAAAGTCTAAGATACGTAAAGATGTAGATGGTGTTATTTTAAAACATGGCAGTTATCAGGCTACTTTTTTACCACAGGTTTGGGAACAGTTGCCAAGTTTTGAACTCTTTTTCTCAAACCTTTGCAAAAAAGCAGGAATGAGAGAAGAATGTCTTGCTGATAAACCGGAGATCTTGGTTTACCAGGCTAAAAAATATAAAGAAGAGTAGTACATAAAGGGAAACCCCATGTCAAACTATATTAAATGGTTTAGTGAGATCAACATAAACGATGTTGATCTTGTAGGTGGTAAAAATGCTTCACTCGGAGAGATGTATCAAAACCTTAGTGAAGAAGGTATACGTATACCCAATGGCTTTGCCATTACGGCAGAAGCATATAAGAACATACTCGATGAAAACGATGCATGGGCAAAACTTCATACTCAACTGGATGATCTGGATCATGATGATGTGAATGCTTTGCAGGAAAGTGGCAGAAAGTGTCGCGAGATCATCAAAGCATGTACATTGCCAGATACGTTGGTCGAGCAGATAAAAGAAGGGTATGAAGCTCTTAAAGTAGAGTATGGCAATGATCTAAGCTTCGCAGTTCGAAGTTCTGCGACTGCTGAGGATTCACCTGAGGCTTCGTTTGCAGGGCAAAATGAGAGTTACCTCAATGTCCAAGGCTTTGATGCATTGATAGCGTCATACAAAGAGTGTCTGGCTTCCAACTTTACTGACCGTTCTTTACACTACAAGTATGACCATGGATTTGACAACTTTAAAGTTTTTTTGAGTGTAGTCGTGATGAAAATGGTTCGTAGTGACATAGGGCAGAGCGGTGTGATGTTCTCTATTGATTCAGAGACAGGGTTTAAAGATGTGGTGTTCATCAATTCTGCCTATGGTTTAGGTGAAAATATCGTTCAAGGCAGTATCGTACCTGATAGTTTTTATGTGCATAAACCGACATTTAAAAAAGGTTACAAGTCTGTACTTAAAAGAGGTATAGGCTCCAAGGCTTTAACTATGGTCTTTGATGATGTAAATATAAAAAATATTGATACATCCAAAGATAAACAAGAGAAATTTTCTATTACAGATGAAGATGTACTCGCTTTGGCACATGATGCCATACAGATAGAAGCGCATTACAGTAAAGAAGCTGGGTATGAAAAACCTATGGATATAGAGTGGGCAAAAGATGGATTAGATGGAAAACTTTATATCGTACAGGCACGTCCTGAAACAGTAGAATCCAGAAAAAATACCCAAACGATAGAGATGTATACACTTAAAGAGAGATCTAATGTTTTGGTTGAAGGAAGTGCCGTAGGTGTTAAAATTGGATCTGGAAAAGTACGTAAGATCACAGATGTGAGTAAATTGCATCTTTTTGAAGAGGGTGATGTACTTGTTGCTGATACCACCAGTCCAGACTGGGAGCCAGTGATGAAGTTGGCTTCTGCTATCATCACTAACACAGGTGGAAGAACCTGCCATGCGGCCATAGTCTCCAGAGAGCTTGGTATTCCTGCAATTGTAGGTGCTTCAAATGCTGTAGATATACTTGAAGATGGCCAAGAAGTGACAGTCAGTTGTGCTGAAGGGGAGAGAGGTTTTGTTTATGATTGTCTTCTAGATTTTGAAGTGAAAGAGACTGTTTTGGAAGATGTAGCAAAAACAAAAACACAGATCATGATGAATCTGGCAAACCCTGACAAGGCTTTCTCTTTAGCTTCTTTACCGGTAGACGGTATCGGATTAGCCAGAATGGAGTTTATCATTAACACAGCGATAAATGCGCATCCTATGGCACTTATTCATCCTGAAAAACTGGATCTAGAAGCACAACAAAAGATAGAGGAACTTACAAAAAATTATGAAAATAATGAAGCGTTTTTCATTAAAAGACTCTCAGAAGGTGTCGCAACCATAGCATCCTCTGTATATCCTAAACCTTGTGTTGTTAGGATGAGTGATTTTAAGACCAATGAGTATGCCTCACTTCTTGGTGGTGAGTTTTTTGAATTTACTGAAGCCAATCCTATGATAGGTTTCCGTGGTGCATCACGCTATACACATCCTAATTATGAAGAGGGTTTTGCTTTAGAATGTGCTGCGATGAAAAGAGTAAGAGAAGAGATGGGATTTGATAATGTTATTTTGATGATACCATTTTGTCGTAGGGTAGAAGAAGGTCAACGTGTATTGGACACTATGAAAAAATATGGTTTGGAACGTGGTAAAAACGGACTAAAGATCTATGTGATGTGTGAGATACCAAACAATGTCATTCAGATAGATGCTTTTTGTGAACTTTTTGATGGCATAAGTATCGGTTCAAATGATCTTACACAATTGACCCTCGGTGTTGATCGTGACTCTGAACTGGTGGCTTTTGATTATGATGAACGTGATCCTGGTGTGATGAAGATGATAGAGATGGCTGTAACTGGTGCAAAGAGAAACAATGCTCATAGCGGTATTTGTGGTCAAGGACCTTCTGATTATCCTGAAATGGCAGAGGCTTTGGTCGAGATGGGGATAGATTCAATGAGCTTGAATCCAGACTCCGTGTTACAAACGATACAAACTATAAGTCACTTGGAGTCTAAAGTAAAGAAATAGTTTTTAAACTATTTCTTTTTACTGACTTTTTTACCTTTTTCGATCTTCTCTTTTTTCTTATAATCTTTGATATGTTTTTTGATCTCTTGCTTTAACGATTTTTTGAGTCTACTATCCATCTGTTTTTTAACTTGTTTCTTAATGTACTTTTTTGCTTTAGCTTTTTCACCCATGTTAAATCCTTTAATTTTTATAGAGGTTTTATGTACCTCTCTATTTATATGATAAGACAAAAAGACTTTAATCAAAATAAATTTTTTAATTGTATTGACAATAATAAAAGATTGAAATACAATAAGAAAAAGGAGTATTTATGAAAACAAAAATTCAAAAAGTTATAGATCAGGTAGAAGGGTCTGAAAATATTTCAGTAGAAAGTAAACCATTGATATTGGAAAAACTTAAAGAATGGAAAGAAGAAGACAATGCCATTGCAGATGTTACAGTGCGTTTTGAAAAATGGTGGTACGAGATGGAACCTATCTTTGCAGAACTTGGTTGGATCTGATAGTTGGATATCTATACACAATACAGCTATGAAAAAAAGTGGATGAAAACTTCACAAAAAGATGCACTTCGGATGATAGAGGAAGAGATGCCAGAAACAGATCCGGAAAGTACTCTAAAATACATTCTGTCTGAGATAAAAAAAGGTAAGGTAGTGACGCTGGGTGTATGTAGATTTAGCAGTACTTCTGCTTAATCTATAGTCCTTTACTTTCCCTCTAACAATCTCAAACGTATCTGATGATCACTTAGCTGTTCTTCTTCAATCCGCTTATCACTTACATATCTCCAAGCTCTTCGACAAGCATCTTCACCGTCAGAAG
>CBFHPE010000041.1:0-15391 GCA_965657515.1 Sulfurovum sp. | reverse complement strand
TGCTATTAAAAAAGAGCATATTGCAGAGGAACTTGCAGAGATAAAAACCACTGGACTAAAGCCCAAATATGTCAAAAGAGTGTATGAACAATTTCATGGGATAGCTAAATAAGTCATCAATATTCAGGCTAAAAATAAATGTTTTCAGCCTGAGTAAAACCTCATAAAAATATGACTTTTAGCCCATCTCTACAGAATCTATCTCTGTTTTAAATTGTTCAATGGAGAAAGTAACCAAATTAGCTATCTCTTCTGCTGAATTTCTTAGATATGAGTCTGTTAGACGAATATTACGTGTCGGTTTTGTGTATTCACTTACGACATAGGTCACTGCAATGTAAGGGTCACCAGAGATATCACAAGAGTCTGTTGTAGTTGCTACATCAGGAATACAATATTCGATGTCAATATCAGGATCTACCATTACATTATTTACAAGTCCTACAACTTTTTCTAATTTCTCTTTAACTTCTTGGTCTGAGGCTGCTTCTCCCGGATTGTCAAGTAATGTTACAATTCTTTCCAGTTTTTCTTTGATTTCTTTATCCAGTACAGTTGTTTCTGGATCATTTAAAAGTGCTAACACATCTTCTAATTTCTTTTTAACTTCTTTTTGCATGATAATGTCTCCTAATATAATATAGCCAATCATTGTCTTTGAAAAGCATGAAGGTTATGATAGTATTTTTTTCTTTAAGGTCTCTATCAAGTACCTATATTAAATTATAACACAATTAAACAGTAGCATGTAAAAAAGTTTAAAAAAAGTGAAATAATCAGAAGGTTGATCCTTAAGAAGTTGTGAGATGCATTGTGAAAACCACTATAAAATAGTTTATCTCACAACCCATCTTTGTTATTTGTCATGAAAAGGGACTTCATCTAAAGAGAAATCTTTCAGTTTATCGGTAATCCATTGATGTTCTTTAGAGTCTTCATTGAAATAGAGATAGACCCCTTCACCATCTTCATCATTTTGAATAAGTATCCCTTCGCTGCTTTCATTTTCCCAGGCAGTTAAAGAGCCATATTCGACATAGTCTGTCTGTATCACATAGCTTTGTAATGTTATCTCTTTCTCCAGAGAGTAAAAAAGAAATCTTTTTGAGGCTATGTCATCGACCTTCACTGGAGTAGAAGAGTGTAAATGATGCATTGTATATCCGAAGTTTTCTAAAAGTTCAGATAAAAACCCCTGAGACCAAGCAAGTACTTCTTTCATGCACTTTTTGGTTGCCGGATCTGTATTGTCCCGATCCAAATAGGATGTGTTATAGTCTTTACAGATATTACTGTAGTCTATGCCGATACCTACTTTTTTCATCTTAAACTTCTTTGAGTATAGTTACTTCATTTCCTACTGCGATACCACCGTAATCCAGAGGAGATAAAAAAAGACCACGTTTTCCATGAATCAGTTCAGGAACCTCAGGTGCATATGCATAGAGATAACGGTAATCCTCACATGATCCAGTCACTTCAAAAAGCATTTCACCTATCTCAATGACGGATCCTTTATTAAGATGATACAGGTCTATATCAACATAAATGTCTTCCATTAAAGTACCTTCATCAAGATAAAGATCTGCTTCTTCGATGATGTCATAACTCACTTTTGAAACCAAAACCAGCATATGTTCTGTCCCATCTTCATAGTCTTTACTTCCTAAGATACCATTGTCGTCAAAGTCAAGGTCTTCAACCCTCATACGGTGACCAGACCGCATCATATCAGGCATAGTAATATATAATGATAATACTTTTCCACTTGCCATTCGTTCTCCTTTAGTGTACTAATACAAATTTTAAACGATACTAGCATAATTAACTTGTAGTCTTATTACATTTATGCATTAGATAAATAAATGAATGTGTTTTTAATAAAACTGGACACCTAATAAAGAGAATGAGTTAATTTTGGTGTGGATTCAAGCTTAAGAGTAAAGGTTTACAATCATTATATATATTGCTGAGACAAGTATATTTGTTTATTAAGTTGAAAGTTTTAAAATGTAAAAAATATGATGATAAATATTTGAGGTGGTACACCCATCAGGATTCGAACCTGAGACCTTCGGTACCGCAAACCGATGCTCTATCCAGCTGAGCTATGAGTGCACATTTAAAATGTAGTAGCGATATTTAGAGCGAAAGTATAGCAAAAAAAACTTTAGGGTATCACCTATTATTAGAAATTTCCTTTAGGTTCAACAACCTTCAACCCAGACCTAAACAGAGTTACACTATAATCTTATCAATAACATTTCCGGAGTTTTGCAATGACGATCTTACTCATAAATAACAATCCTGTTGTCTCCAGGCTACTTTCTCTATGTACACGTGATGCTGCTATGGTCTTGGAAACAGTTTCTTCTATTGATGAAGCGAGTGCTGTAAGATATGATGTTCTGTTTGTAGATGAGGGATCCTGCGAGGGGGATGTCGCTTCTTTGTCCACACGCTTGGATGTTGGGAAAAAGGTCTACCTTTCATATAACGATGATTCTATGGCAGGCTTTGATGAGACGATCAAAAAGCCTTTTTTACCTTCGCAGGTTATGGACGTACTAGAAAATGTAGAGGTTAGAGAAGAGATAGATGAAGTACTCAATGAAGAGATATCTATAGATGAAGAAGTAGAAGAGATCAGTCATAATGAAGAGGCACCGAGCATATTCCCTCTCTCAGCTGAAGAAATTGATGAAGATGTAGAAGTGATAGAAGAAGAGGAGCCAGCACTTGAGGTGCTTGACCGTGCTGAGATAGAAAAGATCAAAGCACTGCTCGATATGGATGAAGAAGAAATAGAAGTTTTTAACTTGAATGAAGAGACCTATGAATCACGCAAGATCGAAGTGATAAAAGAACAACTTATTGCAGATGGTCTGGAGATACTTGAAGAAGAAGAGATAGTAGACGAACTCAGTAAACCTAAAAAAGAAGAAGAGAAGTCTAAAACGAAAAAGACAAAGCCAGAAAAGATCAAAAAAGAGAAGAAAAACAAAGAGAAGAAAAACAAAAAGAAGAAGAAAAAAAACGAAAAATTCACAGAGGATGAGTGGTTTGCCATCGAAGATGCCATCAATCATTTAAAACCTAAAAAGATCAAAAAACTTTTAAAAGGTAAAGAGATAGAACTAAAAATAGAAATAAAGGGTAAAAAATAATGCAAAAAGGTGCCATTTTAGTACTTTCAGGTCCAAGCGGGGCAGGTAAAAGTACCATTATTAATGCAGCTTCTTCGGAGATAGGTGAGTATTACTTTTCTATCTCCACGACGACACGTTCTCCAAGAGTGGGAGAAAAAGACGGGAAAGATTATTTTTTTGTCAGCAAAGAGAGTTTTGAGGAAGATATCAAAGCAGGAAATTTTTTGGAGTATGCCCAGGTGCATGGAAACTATTATGGTACATCACTTAAACCTGTGAGAAATGCGTTACAAGAGGGTAAACTGGTGATCTTCGATATAGATGTGCAGGGACATAGACTGGTACGTGCCAAAATGGATGACATTACCACCTCTGCATTTATCACACCTCCAACACTCAAGTCACTTGAAGAGCGACTCCGAGCAAGATGTACGGATGACGAAGCGGTCATTTTAGGGCGTTTAACAAATGCGCAAGAAGAGATAAAAGCTTTAGGTGAGTATGACTTTACTATCATTAACGATACAGTAGAAGAGGCTGCAAGAGAGTTTGTGATCGTAGCAAAAGCAGCCAGATTGAAACAAAGTACGGAAGATGAAGAGAAATTTATCGCCAAGTGGTTAGGTGAAAAGAAAGATTAAGCATATTGGTGTATAATTATTCAAATTAATGCTCAATGTAGCGAAATAAAAAGGACCAAATATGGGTATGCCAAGTATGCCAGAACTATTGATCGTACTTGCGATCGTAGTATTACTCTTCGGAGCTAAAAAAATTCCAGATCTTGCAAAAGGTATGGGTAAAGGTATCAAAGACTTTAAGCAAGCCATCAAAGAAGATGAAGACGATAAAAAAGAGATCGCATCTAAAGATGAAACACCAACTGAAAAAGTTGAAGAAAAAAAGAGCGAAAACGCTTAATATTAGGGCTGAGTATATGATACTCAGTTTCTAAACCACTTCTCCAAATAGCTATGAAGCTATTTTCTACTACAATTCCATATTAATCATTACGGAAAACCTATGAAACTAAAACTACAAATCAACAATGTGATCAAAGAAGCTTTTGTAAAAGCAGGTATAGAACATGAACCAATGTCTGTCAGTGAAGCAACGAAACCGGAGTTTGGTGATTACCAGTTTAACGGTGCAATGGCTTTGTCAAAAAAACTGGGTAAAAATCCACGACAGATCGCTACAGAGATCATAGAACATCTTGACCTGAGTGGATTGCTTGTAAAAGCAGAGATAGCAGGTCCTGGATTTATCAACTTATGGATAAATCCTCTATGGATAGCTGCGCAGTGTGAAGCAGCAGGTAAAGATAACAGAGTAGGTGTTGAAACCAAAGAAGATCCTATTAAGGTAGTTGTTGATTACTCTGGTCCAAATATGGCAAAACAGATGCATGTTGGACATTTACGCTCTTCGATCATCGGAGATACTTTAGCAAATCTACTTACTTTTTTAGGTGATGATGTGATACGTCAAAACCACATTGGAGATTGGGGTACTCAGTTTGGTATGTTGATCGCCTACCTTGAAGAGATGCAAAATGACGGTTCTGTGAGTCTTAAAGATTTAGAACAGTTCTATAAAGATGCAAAAGGACGTTTTGATGCAGATGCTGAATTTGCAGATAAAGCAAGAGAGTATGTTGTAAAGATCCAATCTGGTGATACACATTGTCTTGGATTGTGGCAGAAGTTCATCGATATCTCTCTAGGGCATTGTGAAGAGGTTTATGAGAAGCTGGGTGTAAACCTCACACGTGATGATGTCCGAGCAGAGAGTTTTTATAATGATGATCTTTCCAATGTAGTAGAAGACCTTCGTGCAAAAGGAACATTGCAAGAGAGTAATGGAGCACAGTGTGTTTTCCTTGAAGGTGATGAAGTCCCTGTGATCGTACAGAAAGGTGATGGAGGTTATCTCTATGCCACAACAGATCTGGCTGCATTACGTTATAGAGCACAAACATTGGGTGCTAAACGTATCTCTTACGTGGTTGATGCAAGACAGGGCGGACATTTCAAACAAGTGTTCAGAGTAGCTAAAGAAGCTGGTTTTGTCCCTGAAGATGTAAATCTGGAACATATCGCTTTTGGTACGATGATGGACAAGGGTGGTAAACCATTCAAAACGCGTGATGGCGGAACAGTAAAACTGATCGATCTACTGGATGAAGCAGTGGTAAAGGCCAAAGCGACCATTAACAATAAAGAAGAGTACACTGACGAACAGATAGAAGAGTTGGCAAAGATCATAGGTATCGGAGCGGTCAAATATGCAGACCTTGCGATAAACCGTGAGTCAAACTACATTTTTAACTGGGATAAAATGCTTTCATTTGAAGGCAATACTTCTTTATATATGCAGTATGCCTATGCAAGAATTCAAAGTATCTTTAGAAAGTATGATGGTAAGATAGAAGGTCATATCATCATAGGTGATGCTCTTGAACACAGACTCTCCACTATGCTACTGCGTTTTGAAGATGTATTGACACGTGCAGCAGATGATGCATCACCAAATCAATTGACAACATACTTGTATGACCTTGTTACACTCTTTATGCGTTTTTATGAGCAAAACCCTATACTTAAAGAGGGTGTAGAAGAAGAGACAAAGATGAGCAGATTACTTTTGGCTGATTTGACAGCAAAAACCATAAAGCAAGGCCTGGATATACTTGGTATCAAGGTTGTCGATAAACTATAATAGTTTGGGTATCTGCCCAACGCAATAAAGGAAAAAGATGAAGGCACTGATCGTTTTAATTGTTTTACTTACTCTAGGAGCTATCTTTTTTCAATATTCTCGAAATAAAAATATAAAAAAACTTCTTATAGCATTAGCCACTTTTGGCCTAATCATCTCTTTGGGAGTAGTAGGTAACCTTACAAGACAGGTTTTTCCGTTGTTTATCACACATATTGTACTGATTATAATTGCGTGGGGTACATTGATCTGGTATTTGGTACGTGATAAGTATTATTGGTGGATTATTTTTTCACCGGTAGTGACGATAGGGTTATTTTTACTATTGGAGCTGTTAACGGGGTCAGGGCACGAAGGAGTCATCCCTCATTCCTAAAACTTATGCAGGATCACTGTCTTGTTTTTTTTGATTTTCTACAAGTTCAGATAAAAACTGTTCAAGTGAATAACGTTGTCTGTACTCAGGGATCATAATATGGATGAGTATATCTCCAAGATCACCTACAGCCCATTCGTCACTTACATCTGATGCATAAAAGGTCTCATCTTTCTCTTTAAGACCTTTTTTAAGATGATCAAAAAGTGCTGTAGTATGTTTACCGTTAAGTGAGTTTGCAATGACCACACGTTTCGCAATATAATCAGCATCATCCAGGTTAAACACTTCTATCTCTTCAGCTTTTTTATCATCAAGAATATTTACGATATTCTCTACTCTCTCTTCCATTGTTATCACTATGATTTTCCTTCTAATATGTTTCTTACAGAATCTTGGATCTTTATGTCAATATACTGTAAATCTTTTTCTTCTCTTATCTGGGTTGAACTTATTGGATATTTGATGGAAAGAATCTTCCATTTCCTAAGTGCATCCGTAACTAATTGATGATCCTCTCTGGTAACTATCACCCATGTAACAGTTTCATTTAGCCATTCATAAGCATGCCATTGTGTCAATGTTGACAAGTTGTCAGCACCTACAATGAGGTACTTGACGTGGTATTTTTGCTTAAAATGTTTTACAGACTGTGAGGTTACTGTACTTTTACCCTCTTTTATCTCATAATCATCTACTACGACATTTGGTATATCGTCAAATAATCTATGACACCAATCAAGGCGCATTGGTGCATCTGCAAGTGAAGATGTTTTAAAAGGATTAAGATAAGCCGGTACGATAATTAGTTTATCAATATCTAACATTTCTATCGCTTTTTCAACAATTTGTTGATGTCCTATATGAGGGGGGTCAAAACTCCCTCCAAATATAGCGATAGTCGGCTTCAACTGATTAACCAAATACTAACCTCATTTACTGTAAAATTACAGAATTTTAGCATAGTTTTGCATAATAAACTCTAAGGGGATAAAATGGCTGTAAAAGTAGCAATCAACGGACTAGGTAGAATCGGTAGATGTGTCGCGCGTATAATTGCGGATAGAGATGATATTGAGCTTGTCGCAGTAAATGCATCCGGTACAGAAGAGATGCTTCAGTATAATGTCAAATATGACTCAGTACATGGTACTCGTAATGATGTTAGCGTATCTGAAGGATATTTGAATATTGGTGATACAAAAGCAAAGATATTTGCCCAGCGTGATCTCTCTAAGCTGGACTTTGCATCAGAAGGTGCTGAACTTGTTCTAGAATGTACAGGTGCATTTTTGACAGCAGAGTCAGTGCAGCCATACCTTGATAATGGTGTAGAAAAAGTACTTTTTTCAGCACCAGCTAAAGATGATACAGCGACATTTGTGCTAGGTGCAAATGCAGATGAATATGCAGGAGAGTCTGTTGTCTCAAATGCGTCATGTACAACCAATGGATTGGCACCAGTAGCCAAAGTACTTGATGATGCATTTGGCATAGAGAATGGTTTAATGACGACCATCCACTCTTATACTTCTTCTCAGCCTATACTGGATGGAAAACATAAAAAAGATCCAAGAAAAGGGCGTTCAGGTGCAACAAACCTAGTACCTACAACTACGGGCGCTGCAAAGGCAATCTCCAAAGTGCTTCCAAACCTTATGGGTAAACTTAACGGACAGGCGATCAGAGTACCAACGGCAGATGTTTCTATAGTAGACCTTACCGTGACACTAAACAAAGATGTAACGGTTGACGATGTAAAAAAAGCCTTTAAGGTCGCTAGTGAAGGTTCACACAAAGGTATACTTGGAGTAGATGAAGAGTACAGAGTATCCATGGACTTTGTAGGTGAAGAACAGAGTTCAGTTGTAGCACTTGATACTATTCAGGTAGTCGGTGACAACATGGTAAAAGTACTCTCATGGTATGACAATGAGTGGGGTTACTCGGCGCGTTTGGTTGATATGGCTGTACACATCAGTAAGTAAAATACAAATATAGTAAGAAAGTAAGAAATTGAGAACAATAAAAGATTTAGACATAGATGGTAAAAGAGTTTTTATAAGATGTGATTTTAATGTGCCTAAAGATGAGTTTGGGAACATCACAGATGACAGACGTATTCGTTCTGCTTTACAGACGATTCGATATTGTATAGACAGAGACTGTAAGATCGTTTTGGCTTCACATTATGAGAGACCTGAACCGGGTAAATATGAAGAAAAGTACTCTCTTGTACCTGTGGCAAAAAGATTACATACGCTACTAAAGATCAAAAGAGATATCTTTATGGCCCAAGATGTCATAGGCCCAGATGCACCGGAAAAAGCTGCAAAGATGGAATCGGGTGATGTTCTTTTACTTGAAAATCTTCGTTATGAAGCAGGTGAGACTGAAAATGATATGGCATTTGCTGAAAAATTGGCAGCATTCGCAGATATTTATATTAATGATGCTTTTGGTGCATGTCACAGAAAACATGCTTCTATTGATGCGATCACAACTTTCTTTGATGACGATTCCAAGGCAGCTGGCTTCCTTATGGGCAAAGAGGTAAACTTCTTCTCTAAAGTACTTGAGGAACCTGTACGTCCTTTTGTTGCTGTGGTTGGCGGATCTAAAGTATCAGGTAAACTTCAGGCACTTACAAATCTTTTGACTAAAGTAGATAAAGTGATTATTGGTGGTGGTATGGCCTTTACTTTTCTGAAAGCATTGGGACATGAAGTAGGTACCTCTTTAATAGAAGATGATCTATTGGATGAAGCAACAAATATCATGGCACGAGCTAAAGAGATGGGTGTAAAGTTCTACCTCCCTGTAGATGTGGTAGCAGCAGCAGAGTTTTCTGAAAATACAACTGTAAAATTCCTCCCAATTCAAGAGATACCGGATGATTGGATGGGTCTGGATATCGGCCCGGCAAGTACAAGACTTTTCCGTGAAGCTCTTAACGATGCACAGACGATCATATGGAATGGACCAATGGGTGTCTATGAGATGGACAGATACTCAAAAGGTAGTATGGCTATGTCAAACAATATTGCCCAAACACATGCGACAACTATCGTAGGTGGTGGTGATACAGCTGACGTGGTACAGCGTGCAGGAGATGCTGATGAGATGACTTTCATCTCAACAGGTGGTGGCGCTAGTTTAAAGCTTATAGAAGGTATTTCTCTTCCTGGATTAGAAGCACTAAAGTAGGGTACAGTTTTGTACCACCGATGAACAGTAAAAAGGATGCGGCTTGATATATGCAGCAAATTTCAAAACCAATCATACACGCAAAAGCACTGAATTTTACATTCAAGACCTTAATGCAAAACTGGGTGCAAAAAAACCTGAAGACAAGGTCTATATATTACCTCCTTCAACAGCGTTAGATCAATATGAAGGGAATTTTACCATAGGTGTGCAGAATGCATACCCTACAGTAAATGGTGCTTATACGGGAGAAATAGGGTTGGAACAGCTTGATGAATTTGACATCAAGACCATTCTTATTGGGCACAGTGAAAGACGTGAACATTTGGGAGAATCCCAAGATAAAATAGTAGAAAAATTTGCTTTTTTTCAAGAGAATGACCTTGAGATCATCTATTGTATAGGTGAACCCTTAGAGATACGCGAAAAAGGTTTTGAAGCAGTGATGCAGTACCTGCTTGCACAGTTTGAAGGTATCGATATCACGTACAGTAATCTCATCATCGCTTATGAACCTATCTGGGCCATAGGAACGGGGAGATCAGCGACAGTAGAAGAGATATCTACGACACACAGAGCATTAAAAAAAGTGATTGCGGGTACACCTCTTCTTTATGGAGGATCTGCAAAACCTGCCAATATAAAAGAGATAACAAGTATAGCAGGTGTAGATGGGGTATTAGTAGGATCTGCATCACTCGATGCAGAAAGCTTTTCACAAATGGTACTTTCTTAAAAAGTCCATTTAATCACGCAAAGCGTGTCTTTGTCTCTATGAACGACTTTGTAAGCGAAGCGATTCGTGAATAGAGACGCTTTTTTGCTTCGTTTTTATAAAAAAACGCCGTGAACGTAGTGAGGGAGTGCCCTTGGGGTAGAAGAGAGAAACAACGCCTCAAGTTAAATAAGAGGAAATTCGAAAAAGAATAATCAAGTTTTTAAAATATTAGATCCTCGTGTGTAACACGAGGATCACGGAAAATTTTATTTAAATAGATCTTCCAATGCAGACGTATCAGTCGTTTTCTCCGCTTCTCTACCTTCAGCAGCTTCAGGTGCTCTCTCTGTCACACCTTCAATTTCATTCAGCTCAATCGTATATCCTGTTAACATAGAAGCCAAACGGATATTAATTCCCGATCTACCGATCGCTTTTGCTTTTTGATCACCTGTAATGTTGATGATTGCTTTTTTCTCATCTGCATCTACTTTGATACTTTGAGTGATCGCAGGACTGAGTGCTCTGGTGATGAAAACTTCAGGAATAGGAGAAAATTCGATACAGTCAATGTTCTCACCATTAAGTTCTTCACTCACAGCATTGATACGTACACCTTTTACACCAACGGCAGCACCGATAGGATCTACATTCATCTGTTCAGTCTTCAAGGCTATTTTTGCTCTCTCTCCAGGGATTCTTGCCGCACCGGTTATTTCAACCACGCCATCAGCGATCTCAGGTACTTCATTTTCCATAAGCGACTCTAAAAATTTTGGTGAGGTACGTGTAAGTTCAAGAAAAAGTCCATACTGTGGGTCAACACTTACATATCTGAGTAGTGCACGGATACTGTCTCCACGTTTAAATTTTTCACCTTTGATTCGGTTTCTTAATGTCATGACACCTTTAAGCTCACCTATTTCAACATGGGTGTTGTCATCTGCATCTACACGGTTGACAGTTCCAAGCATGACAGAACCTACTTTTTCTCGATACTTTTCAAAAAGATCTTGTTCGATACGTCTTTGTACATGATATTCAAGTTCTCTAAAAAGGTTCGCAGATGCCGTACGGCCATGGTCTTCAAGTACAAATTCTTCTTTAAGTTGGTCACCCACTTCTAAAGAATCATCAAACTCAAGTGCATCAGAGAGTGCCATAAAACTGTCTGATTCTACTTCTTGCTTGTTGTCATCTCTACCAATTTCTGTATAGAGTTGTTCATCATCATCTTTCACAACGGTGATCACTTTATTGACAGAGTATGTTTTCGTATCTTGATCGATCACTACTTCAAAAGTACTGGTAAATGACGTAAGTTTTTTAGCTGTATTGATGAGTGCCTCTTGAAATGCTTCAAGTGCATGTTCTTTACTTATGTTTTTTTCATGAGCGATAGCGTCTATAATATCTAAGATTTTTTCCATTATTTTTTCCTAATTAATTTCATTTTACCGCTACAAGAGGTAACATAACAGTGTTAAGAACGTCTGAGAAGTGGTGTTTTTGAAGATGAGTATTATATCTAACCAAAGCTTTACTGAAAATAAAGTATAATTTTTAAACTAACACGGAAGACTAATAAAAGGTACATAGATGAAACTTAAACTTGCTAGAACTACACTTAAAGCAAAACCAAAAACGATTGAGTTAAAGAAATTGGAAGAAGAGTTAGCGAACAAATCTATATTTTATTTCGACAAAGACAACTCACATAAAGAGCTTAAAGAGTTGATAGAACACTTTGAAGAAAAAGGATATTCTGTTTATATGCGTGAAGTGAAGTACGGTATGGATGAAAATGAATACATTTACGAAGTACATATTATTGCCTAAGATCAGGTGATCCAAGAAAGAAAATTATTGTCTAAAAAATTATTTATAGAAACATTGGGTTGTGCCATGAATGTTCGCGATAGCGAACATATGATCGCAGAGCTCAATCAAAAAGAATCCTACGAGCTTACCTCGGAACTCTCAGAAGCTGACATTATCATTATCAATACCTGCTCGGTAAGAGAAAAACCTGTAGCAAAACTATTTTCAGAGATAGGTGTTTTTAACAAACATAAAAAAGAAGGTGCCAAGATAGGTGTTGCAGGCTGTACAGCCTCTCACCTGGGTAAAGATATCATCAAACGTGCTCCTGCAGTTGATTTTGTACTTGGGGCTAGAAATGTATCGAAGATCACAGATGTGGTTGATAAAAAGCATGCCGTAGAAGTTAGTACAGATTTTGACGAAAGTACCTATGCCTTTGGTGAATACCGATCTAATCCGTTTAAAGCGATGGTAAACATATCTATAGGGTGTGACAAGTCCTGTACTTTCTGTATCGTACCTGCGACACGTGGTGATGAGATATCTATCCCTTCAGACCTTATCGTGCAAGAGATCACAAAAGCAGTGGCTACAGGTGCAAAAGAGGTGATGCTCTTAGGGCAGAATGTCAACAACTATGGAAGACGTTTTGGTTCTTCTGAAGAGGTCTGTGACTTTACAGAGCTTTTAAGAAAGATCTCTAAGATAGAAGGTTTGGAACGTATACGTTTTACCTCTCCCCATCCACTGCATATGGATGATGCCTTTCTTCAAGAGTTTGCATCTAACCCTAAAATATGTAAACAGATCCATGTGCCCCTGCAAAGTGGTTCAACATCACTGCTTAAAGCGATGAAACGTGGATACACAAAAGAGAATTTCATCAACCGTTGTGAAAAGATACGTTCACTTTGTCCAGAGGCAACGATCTCAACAGATATTATCGTTGGATTTCCAGGAGAAAGAGATGAAGACTTTGAAGATACAATGGATGTACTCGAGAAGGTACGTTTTGAGCAGTTGTTCTCTTTTAAATACTCACCTAGACCGCACACAGAAGCAGCAGAGTTTGACGATCAAATAGATAATGCGCTCTCTGGTGCACGTTTGACACGTCTTCAGGCAAGACATACAGAGATACTTGATGAGATCATGGATGCGCAGTTGGGAAAGGTGCATAAAGTCTATTTTGATGAACTCAAACCAAATGGAAGGGTCTCTGGTCGTTCAGACGACGGTAAACTCTTTTTTGTTGAAGGCAGTGAAGAACTTTTAGGCAAGATCGTAGATGTTAAAGTGACCAAAACATCCAGGGGTGCACTTGATGGTGTGCTTATTTAGTTAGCATGAAAGATATTTTACGACAGGTAGGGCAGTATGTTATCCCTTTGCTTGTCTATGTATTGATGCGTATCATTTGGTATACAACCTCTAAAAAATTTAACTTTGTCACAGAAATAGGGGAAGAACAGCATGTCTGTGTGACTTGGCATGGAGAACTTTTTATGAGTCCTCAGGCATATAGGATCATACATAAAAAACATCCTGCTTCTGCCATCATCTCTACACATTTTGACGGCTCACTGATCGCCAATACCCTTCGTTTTCTTTCTATCCGTCCCTTAAGAGGTTCCAGTCGGAAAGGTGCCTCTAAAGTACTGCTTGAAGCATTTAGAAGTATTAAAAAAGGTGAAGAGGTGCTCATCACACCTGATGGTCCAAGAGGACCAAGACACTCCATGAGTGATGGGGCTATTGGTATCGCGCTGAAAAGCAAGTTACCTATTTTTGTCATGAATTATAAAGCTGAACGTTTTTGGCAACTAGGATCCTGGGATAAATTTGTCATTCCCAAACCTTTTTCCACAGTGGAGTTTTATATACAAAGTATTTCACTTGAAGACATGGAACTTGATGAAGCAAAAGAGTATCTTTTAGAAAAAATGATGGAATATACCATTAAGTAGGATGAAAAAGTGAAAGAGAAACTTTTAGATTTATCAGAAGAGTTTCTTGAGTATCTTTTTGATGTAAGAGGCTACTCTGAACACTCCATTATAACTTATGAGATCGCACTGCGTCAGATGATGGAAGTGAGCCATTTTTATGAAGAAGATGGAACAAAGATCTTAGACATCACGCCTTTTAGACTCAAAATAGTTAAAAATCATAAAAAAACCATTGTAAAAAAACTCTCTGCTGTACGTTCCTTTGTAAAATATTTGGAAGATATATGTCATCTGCATTTAAAACTCATAGGAGATGAGACGATAAAGGCACCTCAAAGTCTTCCTAAGCCCATTGAAGAGAGATATATAGATGAGGTTATATCTAAGGCGAACTTAGAAGAGAAACTGCTCATTTCGATGCTTTACGGTCTTGGTCTGCGTATCTCTGAACTGAGTGGGTTAAAACTTGAAGATATCAAAGAGAGCTGGGTGCAGATACACGGTAAAGGTAACAAAGTACGAGAGTTGCCTTTGCTAGAGGAACTGCAAACACTGATAACCCTTTACAGAAAAGATAAAATGCCTAAAACCTATCTTCTTGAGAAAGGTAATGCCCCAATGAACAGCGCTCAGTTACGTTATCTGCTCACCAAGTTGTTTAAAGAAGCAGGTATCAAAGTGACCCCGCATCAACTGCGTCACTCCTTTGCCACGCACCTACTTAACAATGGTGCACGTATCGCAGATGTTTCAGAACTTCTTGGACATGAAACAATGGCAACAACGCAGGTTTATACAAAACTTGGGTCTGTAAAAAAGATGCAGGAGTATATGAAGGCACATCCTTTAGCTGATGCAAAACCTTCATCAAAATGAAATATCAGGAGTGAGAAATAAGAGGTTCTAGATCTATGTTTTCCTGAAATATGTAGGGTCTTATCTTGTGTGGTATTTTTGCTACTCTGCATGCTTCTTTAAACTTCTTTGGCATATCGGTAGTGATGTATGGAGCAATGTAAAGTAGACCGTCCTCTGTTTCCAGTGCCCACTCTCCACCTATGACCAATGAATTTTCTTTTTCTATCTCTTGACGTTGGGATGCTGAGAGAAGGTAGCCTAATTTTTTAAGTGTGATATCTGCAGCTTTTACTTTGGCAGTGGCTGTATGAAGTTTTATGATGTGCAGGGATCTGTTTGTATAGCGTGTCTCAAATCCTCTCTCAAGAGCCTCTTTGTCTTTTCTCAAATATTCAAAACTGCGTTTGATGCCATGTTGATATTTTGTCACAAGTGCATCTGAAAATTGATGTCTAAACCTGTTACGCTCATATGTTTCATCACTGTTGCTTTCATCTATAAAGTAATGGTGATCGTTGCTTTGCAGATACTGTAGCAGTTCATCTTTACTGTAAGCAAGAAGAGGACGTACCAAAGTGTAATGTTCTTT
>CBFHPE010000040.1:0-15466 GCA_965657515.1 Sulfurovum sp. | reverse complement strand
AGAGTATAACATGATTTTCTGTTTATTATGATGTTCTTATTGAAATAAAGATAGAATATTAGCAAATTATACGAAGGTTCAATGATGATAAAAAAGTTAGGGATTTTTAAGATACTGTTTGTATTCATATTAGCGGGTACATATCTTTGGTCACAAAAGATCACACAAATTAAATTTGTAGGGCTTGCGCACCTCTCACCTACTGTTGCAAAAGAAGTTGCAGGTTTAAGAGTAGGGGACGAGATGGATGCTTCCAAGATCAATGAATCTCTCAAAAACTTTTATTCACAGGGATACTTCAAAGATGTATGGGTAGATAAGCAGGGTGGTGTACTCATCTACCATTTTGAAGAAAAACTGGCAGTTGCGAACATTGAAGTTAAAGGATATGGAACCGGTGATGAAGGTGATAAACTTTTACAAGGTATGGGACTTAAAAAAGGTGACCTTTATGATAAAAGACGTGTAAAAAAAGCAAAAAGAGCGATCATCGCTCAACTGGAAAGTCAAGGCTATTATGATACCGTCGTTGAGGTAACTTCTTCACCTGTAGGTGAAAGCAGTATAGCACTTGTTTTTGATGTTAATAAAGGTGAGAAGATCACCATTAGAAAACAAAACTTTGTAGGTGCGAAGTCACTGGACCAGAGTGATCTTGAAATGGAACTCGCCAATAAAGAGAGAGATGCACTGGGTTGGATGCCATGGAGAAACAGTGGTGAAGCAGCAGTAGATCAATTAGAATATGACTCTTATCGAGTAAAAAATTCATATATGGAACACGGATATTTGGATGCAGAAGTGAGTAAACCTCTGATGAGAGTTGACTTTGGTTCTTATAATGCAAAAGTGGATTATCAGGTAGAAGAAGGTGTTCAGTATCATGTAGGAACGATAAGTATTACACAGGAGATTGATGGACTTAAGAGTGGAGACCTTAAAGATTCACTTCTTTTAAAAGAGGGAAAAGTATTTAATATCAAACGTATGCGTCGAGATATTCAAAAATTAGAAGAAGAGGTAGGGAATTTTGGATTTGCATATGTGAAAGTTTCACCACAGATGCATAAAGACCCTGAAAAAAAGGTCGTCAATCTTAATTATGTGATACAGCCAGGTGAGCCTGTAACGATCAACGATGTGATCATCTCTGGAAATGATGTGACAAAAGATAGAGTTATCCGTCGTTATCTATACTTAGCACCAGGTGATAAGTTTAATGCAACAGACCTCAAAGATTCTAAAAATGCCTTGGGTCGTACAGGTTTCTTTGAAAATGTAGATATCCAAAGTCAAAGGATCTCAGAAGATAAGATCAATTTACTTGTTAAAGTAAAAGAAGCATCAACAGGTACTATTTCAGCAGGTGGTGGATACGGATCCTATGAAGGTCTTATGGTCAATGCTTCTATCTCTGATCAAAACTTCTTTGGTACAGGTATTAATACAACTTTAGGGTTTGAAATTTCAAAGATCTCAAAAAACGGAAATCTCTCTTTTGTAAACCCAAAAGTATGGGACAGCATGTATAGTCTAGGAGTTAATTTTTATAAAAGAGATTATGAATACATTGACTATACACAAGATCAGACAGGTGCATCCATGAATGTTGGTAGAGAGTTTTTAAGACATTTCTATGGTTCTGTAGGGATCGGATATGTTGATAACCAGTCAACAGTAAATGACACTTTTGATTCAACGCTAGGTGTATTCTATGATGACCAATATGAAAAAATATCTGGTTATGCTTCTTTGAAATTTGATAATACAGATGATTTTTATACGCCTAGAGAAGGGTTTATTGCAGCTCTAAACCTTGAACTTGCTCAGATGGATGGAACTATGAATCAGGAGAACCTTGATAGAGGTTACACTGAATTTGCTGACTTTACAAAAGTAAATGGCCGCCTTGGAATATTCCAGGGAATGGAAGATTGGATCGACTATGATCTTATTTTACGTGCAAAATTGAGATTTACTAAAATCTCAGGAAATGATGAGTATATACCTATCGCTGAGAGACTTTTTATGGGTGGTACAGGTTCTGTTAGAGGGTATGACCCATACTCTATCTCTCCAACAGTGGCAGGAGAAAGAATTGGTGGTACAGAACGTATCTCATCTTCTCTTGAAGCAAGTATTCCTCTTTCACAAGCAGCGAAAATGAGATTAGCATTTTTCTATGATTACGGGATCATCGGTTCGGATAATGTACCAACTGCATCTGGCATAGACCTTGAGTTTGATGATATTTCAAGATCATCCACAGGTGTGGTACTTGAATGGCAGTCAGCATTTGGACCTATCAACCTTATCTTTGCTTATCCAATTGATGATGAAGCAGGTGATGAAACATCTGTATTTGAATTTACAATGGGAACAAAATTCTAGAAGTTAAAACACATCATCTTGAATTGGTTTCAGGATGATGTGATACTCTTGTAAGAGTATCACATTGTACTTTGTACTATATCCCCAGACTCTCATTTTTCGGTAATGAATCTTCATCTTTTATGATGATCGCAAATGCCTGAGGTTTTTCCAGTGACTTTATTTTTTCTTTTGCAAGATACAAAGGTTTATTGGATGTGATCGTTAGGGTTTTATTTTCAAATGTAAATTGTATCTTTGCAGAGTTAGAAGCACGATGTAAAAATACAGTGAGCGAATAGATAAAACTTAGCCAGCGTAGTGTTTGTTTATCAGGAAGTAAAGAGACAAACCTTTCATAAAGAACTTTGTTGAGCAACTCTTTACCATGCATACGCAAAAGTACAGAGATAAGTAACATCTGCTTATGGCTAAATCCATAATTGAGCTCCTGCATCGCTATATAAAAAGCATGTTGATTTGCTTTATACACAGTCAAACTATTTCCTACGCTTGAAAGCTTCAGTGCCCAAAGAAGCTCTTTACCATATTGTTTATTGTCTTTAATGTCGGCTTGTAGTGCATCATAAAGCTTGAGACCCAATTGAAGTTTTACTTTACGTTTTTTCTCTATAGTGATTGAAGGTTTAAACCTATCCAATATGGAGCGGACACTTGGATTTGCAGTGACAGGAAATTTATAATCATCCTCTTTAAGAAGTTGTTCTAAAAATACTCCTTCACGTACACCTACCGCAGAAGATATCACAGAGCTAGATCCGATATAAGAGAGTATTTCTGTAAAGATCAGTGAACCCTCTCTGATCGTATCATAACGATTTTTCTTTAGTCCAAATTTTTTAAGACCTTTAGCGGAGGAGCGTGGTATTTCTTCCAAATAGGAAAGATAATCTTTTAAATCATAGGTATAGGCATGAAGTTTATCTAAGGGATAGTGTGAGCGCTTCATAATAGCTTTTGAGAGTGTTCTTGCTGTACCTCCTATACCGATTGCCATAGGTGATTTAAAATGCTCAGGCAGCATTTGAAGTTCTTTTTGTATGTAGGCTTTTGCCTGAAGATTAATATGCTCGTTTTTTTCTGCCTTATCAAAAAAAAGTTCTTTAAGTCTTACGGTTCCAAGGTTAAGAGAGTAAGTATCAATGATCGTACCATTTTGGATGAGAGCCATATCTGATGATCCTCCACCAATATCTATACTGATACCATTATGTATGGGGAGCAGGTTTGTAGCAGCGATAGCACCAAAATATGCCTCTTTTGTACCATCTATGATTTGAATAGAGAGACCTAATTCTTTTTTTATCCATTTGGTAAACTCTTTACCGTTTGGTGCATCACGTAAGGCAGAGGTAGCAACACAAAGTGTTTTTTTTGCTTGGTATTTGTCGATAGTATGAAGAAAAGATCTCAGGGTAAGAAAAGCGCGTTTGATACCAATGGGTTGAAGATAACCCTCTTTTTCATAGGCACCTTCTCCAATACGTACTTTTGATTTTTGTACGCAGATAAGGTGGAAGCCGTAACGACTTGTTTTTTCGTAAATAACAAGTCTTGCTGAATTTGAACCGATATCAATGATAGCAGTTCGTTTTTCCATATCTAAGATTCCAGCTCTTCTTGGAGTTTCTTGTATTTAAACATGAGCTCTTCAACATTTTCTACATTGTCTGGGTCGGAGATGATACAGTCCACAGGACATACAGCAATACATTGTGGCTCATCAAAATGTCCGACACACTCTGTACATACATCTGAGTCTATAAGATATACTGGATCATTCTCTTCGATTGCCTCATTTGGACACTCTTCTCTACATGCGTCACATGCGATACATTCGTCAGTTATTACTAATGCCATACTTTGCCTCTTGCTTATATTGATATAGTTATTTATACGAGTTATAACTCAACATACCTTATTCCTAAATTAAAAGTGAAATAAATAAATAATTTTGTTGTTTTTAGGAGGAAGTTATGGGCATAAATGCCCATATGAAAATTAAGAATTTGAAAGAGAGTTATAAACTATGAGATCTTTTTTGGAAAACAAAATCTATAACCGCGTCTTCTTACAGTTTCTATGGTCGTAATATCTAATGGTTTATCCATTTTTTGACGGATCTGATTAATAGCAACTTCAATAACATTTGGTGTAACAAGTTCTGGCTCTTCCCAGATGGCATCAAGGAGTTGTTCTTTAGATACGATTTGATCTTTATGCATCGCAAGATGGGTTAAGACTTCAAAAGGTTTACCTTTTAACTCTATCTCATCACCCTGATAGATGATCTTCTCTTCTTCCGGGTTAATGATCAGGTCTTCGATCTCTATGATATTAGAGATACCAAAACGAAGTTTCGCTTCAATACGTACAAGCAAGATATCTGTATCAATAGGTTTCCTGATAAAGTCATCAGCACCACCTTTGAGCGCTTTGATCTCACTCTCCTTGTCCTCACGCTCAGATATGACAATCACAGAGGTTTTATGCGCATCTGTTTTAATGGTGGCAACAAGATCAACACTGTTCTCATTTTCTTGTGACCAGGCAAGTAAAACAAGGTCATAGTTTCTGATATCTAGGTAGTACTTAGCATCTCCCATATTCTCTGCAACATCACACTGATAATTTTGAGCAGTTAATGTCTCTGAAAGTGAAGTTCCTGACTCTACATCATCTTCTATAATCAATATTCTCATAACTGAGCCTTTATCTTTAAGATTTATTTAATATTATAGCATAAAAATAAGGTTTTTGAAAATTTTTTAATAATCCCAAGTTTTACTTAAGGAAACTGTACAGTCAGACAAGATATCAGGTTTTGAGATCTTTAGAGAAAGTCTCTCTATATGAGGATAGGCAGTATAGAGTGTCTCTTTGATACCAAGGAGAGCATTTTCTAAAAGTGTGTAGCGTTCAGCTTTCAGTTTATCTTTTATGAGTAGTACGATGTCTGCATAATCGATAAATTGATCATCACTGTAATGATAAGCAGCTTCAAGGTTAATGATGACACGTTGTGGCTTGTCTCGTTCAAAGTCAAGTAAACCTATGATGACATCAAATGTCAGGTCTTCAACATGAATGGTCATAGCTTAGACTTTACCCTCTTCTTTTTTGAAGAGTCGTACAATATTTGGTATGTGCTTATAGAAGATGATAAAAGCGATGATCCAGATAGGTGCGTGAGATCCTATGCCAGGTACTTCAGGATAGATGACATAAGATGCAATGATAAATGCAACGAGTCCTATGAGTGATGAGATGGAGGATATCTTTAAACCTTTGGCTGCAACTATCCAGACAACGATAGCTACAAGAGCAGGTATAGGCATCATGATCAAGAGTACACCAAAACCTGTTGCAACACCTTTTCCACCTTCAAAAAACAAAAATGCAGAGAAACAATGCCCTACAACTGCCAGGACTGCTAAGGTCCAAAGAACACCTTCCGGTGCTCCAAGTACTTTTGCAACCAGTATGACCAATACACCTTTAATGGCATCCAAAAATAATGTGATAGCACCTAATTTTTTTGCAAGTTTAGGATCTTGTTCCTTGACCACACGAAGAACGTTCGTTGCACCGATGTTCCCGCTTCCGGCTTCTTTGATATCTACACCTGCAAACTTTTTTGCAAGTAGATAACCAAATGGGATACCTGCAATGAGATATGCAGCCAGATAAAGTATGATATTTTGATTTAAGAGATCCATATTAATTCCACAATTTTAATTTATACTGCAATTTTAACCGAATTTTGATAAAATAGCTACAATTAGAGTAAGGACATATATGAGTATTGATTATAAAGCTGAAATAAACAGGCTTAAAAATGAGTTGGATGTGACGGTTGTTGCACACTATTATCAACGTGATGAAGTATTTGAAATGGCTGATATTACCGGCGATAGTTTGGAGCTTGCACGAAGATGTCAAGCAGATGAGAACGAATGGGTCGTCTTCTGTGGTGTTGGTTTTATGGGGCAGTCAGTTAAGGTGATCGATCCTGATAAACGGGTATTGATGCCAAAGATCGCTTGTTGTGCCATGGCACGTATGATGGACGGGTCTTATTTTGATGAGTCTGTACAATATATGGTAGACAGAGGTATTCCCAAAGAAGATATCCTTCCTATTACCTATATCAATTCAGATGCTTCAGTTAAAGCAAAAGTAGGTCAGATGGGTGGACTTGTCTGTACCTCTTCCAATGCATTCAAGATCATCGAAAGAGGTTTAGAAAGCGGTAAAAAGATACTTTTTGTACCGGACAGATGTTTAGGGCAGAACTTTGCCATACAAATGGGACTAAAGTCATGTGTGATAGGTGTAGAAAAAGATGGTAAAGAGTGTGATCCTAAAGAAGCCGACATCATCTGTTTTAATGGTTTTTGTTCCGTACACCAACTTTTTACAGTAGATGATGTAGAGTTCTACCGTAACAAATTTCCCGATATCAAAATAGCAGTACACCCTGAGTGTGATCCATCAGTGGTTGCTGTGGCAGACTTTTCAGGTTCGACTTCACAGCTTATCAAGTATGTGAACGACCTTGACCCAGAGCAAAAAGTAGCCATAGGAACAGAGTATAATCTGGTAAATCGTATGCGAAAAGGAAATACCTATGTACTCTCTTCCACTAAACCAGAGTGTCCAACAATGAATGAAACAACACTAGAGGATCTTTATAACACTTTGAAGTCCATAGAAGATGGTAAACCTATGAATGAAATAGTTGTGGCTCCAGATGTCATTAAATATGCGAATGAAGCATTAGAACGTATGCTGGCGATCAAATAATGTTAAAAGAAAATTTTTTAAAAGCATTGATCGCTGAAGATCTAGGAAGAGGGGATCTGTTTTCACGCATTAGCAAAAGTAAAGAGATCCGTGCCTATGTTATCGCAAAGAGTGATGGTGTATTTGCGGGACGTGAATATATTGACGTATTGGCAAAGATGTACGACCTGAACTTTATTTGGGAAGTAAAAGATGGTGAAGCTTTTCAAAAAGGTGACAAGTTATTGTTTGTGAGTGGAGATTCAAAGACCATTCTTTCTTTAGAACGTTCTATCTTAGATGTGCTCTTACATGCCTCTTCCATCGCTACACTTACTTCGCAATATGTAACTGCCATTTCACAGACAGGGGTGAAGCTCTTAGATACCCGAAAAACTAGACCATTGCTTCGTGAATTTGAAAAATATGCTGTGCGTTGTGGCGGCGGGATAAACCATCGTATGGGACTCGATGATTGTTTGATGTTGAAAGATACACACTTGAGAACCATCGATGACTTGGAAGGTTTTATGAAAGAGGTACGCGAAAAGATACCGTTTACATCCAAAGTAGAGATAGAGTGTGAAGACCTTGAAATGGTACGAGGAGCAATGAAAGCAGGTGCAGATATCGTGATGTGCGATAACATGGATATAGAACAAATGAAAGAAGTTGTTTCATTTAGGAATGAACATTATCCACACATACTTCTTGAAGCCAGTGGGAATGTGACCTTAGAGACCATCGAAGCTATTGCTCAAACAGGTGTAGATGCTATCTCATCAGGATCGATCATACATCAGGCAAATTGGATCGACCTCTCTATGAAAGTAGAATAGTATTGAGAGTCATTCCATACGATGAAGTAAAAACGAAAATAGACCAACATGATTCTATTACGATACTTTCCCATTTAAACCCCGATGCCGATGCCTTGGGTACAGCCTTGGGTATTTATGCACTGTTGAGTCAGGGGAAAAGTAAAAAGATAGAAGTTGTTAATGCTTCAACTATGCTTCCCGGACATTTGGATTTCCTGCCAAATTTTAAAAAGATCAAGCATAAGATGGACTATACAAATAGTCTCATAATTGCTTGTGACTGTGGTTCTCTGGATAGACTTGGGTTTGGTCTGGAAGGTAGAGATATTCTAAATATTGACCACCATCAAAGCAACACAGGGTATGGGTCAGTAAATATAGTGATACCGGAATATGCCTCATCATCTCAAGTTGCATTCAGAGTGTTTGAAAAACTTTATACCATTCATGCTGACGCAGCAGCATGTTTTTACACGGCTCTGCTTTCAGATACACGCTACTTTACAACTTCTTCAGTCAATGAAGAAGTATTTACTGTGGCACAAGCATTGGTGAAAGCCGGAGCAGTGCCAAATGATATAGCATATCACTTTACACAGAGAAGACCTTTAAGTTCTTTACGTATTTTGGAAAAAGCTTTGACTTCTCTCTCATTACATGATGATGCCAAGGTCGCAACACTGATGGTCAGTAAAGATGATATCAGTGCAACGGGTGCTACAGTACCGGATATGGAGGGTATTGTAGATTACGCACGCTCTTTGGTCACTGTTGAAATAGCGATATTTGCCATGGAGGTCGAAGAGGGGATACGTATCTCGTTACGCAGTAAAACGGCAGATGTATCAGCATTGGCAATGGCTTTTGGTGGCGGCGGACATAAAGTGGCAGCAGGATTTACACTTAAGCAAAGTGGATTACAACAAAGTATGGATACAATTTTATCCAAGATCAAAGAATTAGGGTTAACAGATGAGAAATAGAAGCAGCAGAAGTGGTCATAGCAGAAGAAGTGGTGGTAAAGTAGTAACTCTATTGATAGTATTGGCACTACTTGGCGGTGCAGGGTATATTTATACAGCACCAGAATTTGAAAGAGAAAAACCGACCATACAGAGTAAAAACAATATCTTTTGGAATCGTTCAGATGCGATCAAGGTTGCACTTTCGGATAATGAAGGTTTAAAAAGTTATGAACTTGTTTTAAGTGACGGCACACAAAGCATTATTGTTGGGCAAGGTACATTTGATACTCCGACAAAAGAGAAAACACTTTTAGTAAATTATCCTAAAAGTAAAGTACTTGACCCTAAAGCAAGTAAACTTACTTTAAAAGTTTCAGTTATAGATAAAAGTATGTGGAATATGTTACAAGGTAACAGTAACTCAAAGAGCATAGATATTAATGTGGATTATAGAAAACCAAATGTTAATATCCTTTCAAACTCATACAGTATTACACAGGGAGGTTCTGCATTGGTAATATTCCAGGCATCAGATAAAAACCTTGATAAACTTTATGTGGAAGCAGGAGAAAATAAATTTAAAGCTCAGCCATATAAGAAGGAAGGTTATTATGCAACACTGATCGCTTGGCCTTTTGATAAAAAAGAGTTTAAAGCAAAGGTTGTTGCTGTTGATAAAGCCAAAAATAAACGTACTGCAGACATTCCATTTTATCTGAAAAATCATAATTATAAAGTCTCATGGATCAAAGCTAGTGATAAATTTATAGATGGGAAAATTACTGATTTGGCATCTAGTGATCCAGAATATGCAAACATAGATGACAGATTAGAAAGATTTGTTGCGATAAATGAAACAATGCGTTTAAAAAATGAAGAGTTGATCCACCGTTTAAGTGCAAAAGTCTCGTCGGAAATTTTAGATAAATGGAAAGTAACAAAGTTCTACCCACTTCGAAATGGACAGAAAGTCGCAAGTTATGGTGATGAAAGACACTATTATTATAAAAACAAAGATCATAAAATATCTCACTCTTTTCATGTAGGTTATGACCTGGCAAGTACTAAAATGGCTACGATCAAAGCATCAAATGCAGGAACAGTAGTTTATGCAAATGCAAATGGTATTTATGGAAATATGCCTATGATAGACCATGGTTTAGGACTTTATTCACTTTATGGGCACTGCTCACAGCTTTTAGTAAATGAAGGTGATGAGGTCAATGCAGGACAGGGGATAGCCAAAACAGGTGTATCAGGTTTAGCACTTGGAGACCATTTGCACTTTGGTCTTTTAGTACAAGGAATAGAAGTAAGACCAGTAGAATGGTTCGATCAGTCATGGATCAGAAAAAATATTGATAATATGTTTAAAGAGGCTGATAAGATCATAGAAGGTGAGTGATCAGCTAGGATCAAAATAGTAAATTTCATAAAATAAAGGTATAAAATAATTAAGTTTAGGTTATAATAATTTTTAGATTTTAAAATGTATATAATGAAAAATTCAGTATACTTGCGAAAAATATAATATTTTGATATAATATTTCATAATATAAAAACCAAGGAGAGATGATGCAACAGCGAACTTTGAAAAAAGCAGTTGAAGTAATTGGTATCGGTCTGCATAAAGGTGAGCCTA
The DNA here is from genome assembly GCA_965657515.1 of Sulfurovum sp. Taxonomy (GTDB): domain Bacteria; phylum Campylobacterota; class Campylobacteria; order Campylobacterales; family Sulfurovaceae; genus Sulfurovum. The sequence continues at coordinate 4,862 of CBFHPE010000040.1, read as the reverse complement.
TTAAGCTTAGACTTGAGCCGCTTGATGTAGATGCCGGTATTGTATTTTACCGTGAAGATCTTGCGATGAATATACCTCTCTCTCCTAAGTCAGTGATAGATACTCGTATGGCAACAGTGATAGGTAATGAAAAAGGGTTCATCTCAACGATAGAGCACTTCCTCTCTGCTGTGTATGCATACGGCATAGATAATATGCGTGTGACCGTAGATGGGAATGAAATGCCAATTATGGATGGTTCATCTATCTCTTTTTGTCTTTTATTGGATGAAGCAGGGATTGAAGAACAAGATGCTCCAAAAAAGGTCATTCGTGTAAAGCAACCTATTGAAGTACAGGATGGAGATAAGTTTGTGCGTCTTTTACCACATGATTCTGCTGCATTTGATTTTCGTATAAAATTTGATCATCCAGTGATAGGAGAGCAGGAAGAGTCATTTGATTTCTCTACAAATAATTTTGTAGAAGAGATAGCAAGAGCAAGAACTTTTGGATTTGCAAAAGATATACAATATCTGCAGAGTCAAAACCTGGCTATGGGTGCAACGCTGCAAAATGCTATTGGGCTTGATGATCACAAAGTACTTAACCCTGAAGGTCTGCGTTTTGACAATGAATTTGCAAGACATAAGATCTTGGATGCGATGGGTGACATGATGGTCTCGGGGCATAATATCTTAGCAAAATATGAATCATTTGCAGGGAGCCATAACCTAAACTATCAACTTACTACCAAACTTCTTTCAGACAGTAAGAATTATGACCTTGTTGCAGTTGAAGAGTTACAGAGTAGAACATTTGCAAGATCATTCGCATAACTATACCCTTCTAATCATCTCTATCTCTACACCACTTCAACTAGGGGTGTATGAGAATGATAGACTTATTAAAACAATTTCGAGTGACAAAAAAACTTCTGAAATACTTCTTCCTTTAATAAGTGACTGTCTAGATACATACCCAATTTCCAAGATCATTTACACACGTGGGCCAGGCTCATATATGGCAATAAAATTGACATATATCATGTTGAAAACCATTGAAACAGTACGTGGGATCAAATGTTTTGGATGCAGTGGTTTTACATTAAATGGAGCGCAACCTATTAAAGCCATTGGTAATCTCTATTTTATCAAGGAAAAAGAGACTATAATAACAAAAAAATATGAGCAGCCGGTAGAGACACATTTTGTCTTACCTCAAAGTATTCATGATCTTGAAATAGATGAAGAATCAACCCCTGAGTATATATTGCCAGCTGTCTAATGGAAGTAGTGAATTATGTATGTAAGTGTACCCGCAACCTCTGCCAATCTTGGACCAGGATTTGATACCTTAGGTTTGGCTGTTGATCTAAGAAATGAAATTATTATTAAACCTTCAAAATTTTTAAGTCTCTCTACACACGGTGAGGGTGCAGAAAATCCAAAGATCAAGAAAAATTCACTTTTTTTAAGTATTTTCAATGAAAATTATAAACGTTTGACAGGTAGAGATGATAATTTCAGATTTGAATTTCATAACAGAATCCCTATATCAAGAGGACTTGGATCATCCTCTGCCGTCATAGTAGCAGCACTTTCAGGTGCATACACTGCTGCAGATAAAAAATACAATAAAAGAGAGATACTCAATCAGGCATTGCGTTATGAACACCACCCCGATAACATTACTCCCGCAGTGATGGGTGGATTTAATGTGGCCTGTGTGGAAGGTGACAGGGTCTACAGTAAAAAAAGACGTATGCCTGATTATCTCAAAGCAGTGGTCGTCGTACCCAATCGTACTATATCTACAGCAAAGTCACGTACGGTACTGCCTAAAATGTATAGAAAAGAAGAGACGGTCTATTCACTTTCGCGCTCTTCTTATATGACAGCACTATTTATGACTGAGTCTTGGGACCTGTTGCGTATTGCATCTAAAGACAAACTGCATCAGGCAAGAAGAATGAAAATGATACCTGAACTTTTTGATGTGCAAAAACTCGCACTCAAACATGGTGCATTGATGTCAACACTTTCTGGTTCCGGGTCTACATTTTTTAATCTTGCTTATGAGAAAGATGCTGATAAAATGGCACAAGCATTACAGGCAAGATTCCCCCAATTTAGGGTATTTACACTCGCTTTGGATAATAATGGGGTCACTGTTAGAAATTAAGCGAGACGCTTAATCTCTTTTAGGGTATAATACGCATGAAAAAAATACAGCCTATACGAATGTGCATCACTTGCCGAGCTAGACATCCTCAAAACACTTTGATTAGACTTAAGCATGAGGATAAAGAGATAGTTGCATTTAATGGTGAAGGCAGAAGCTTTTACCTATGTGAAAGTTGTGCTAGAAATGAAAAAAAAGTCAAAGGCTTAGTGAAGCGTTTCAAACAAGATACGGAATACTTTACTAAGCTTTTAAAGGAGTTAATCAATAATGGATAAAGTTAAGATCCAAGAGATAGCAGAAGAAGCAGGATTATCAAACGGTGACCTGTTAGATAAAGCAAAAGAGTTGGGCTTTGATGTTAAAGCAGCTAACAGTACTATCAGTTTTGATGATGCAGAGATTCTCGTAAATTTTGCGATTGAAGGAAAATTGCCAAAAGGTTTTAAGAAGCCAGGTGAAAAATCTAAGATCACTGTAGTGAAGAAAAAAACAGAAGTTGTTGCTAAAGAAGTGGCAACGTCTATACCTGATGAAGCTCCAGCTGTAAAAACAGTGATAGCTGATGAGAATGTAACAGCTACAGCTGAAACTAAAGAAGAAGTTTCAGAAGAGACAGTTATTGATGAACCAGTTGTTGAAGAACCAGTAGTTGAAAAACCTGTACGACAAGAGGCTAAAAAGCGTAAGGGTATCTCTGTAGTAAGTAAGAAAACAGAAGCTGACCCTGCTGCTGTATCAGCAGATGAAAGTGCAGATAAACCAAAAAGAAAAACACTTTCACGTGGTGGTATCAAGATCGTTAGAAAAGCGAAACCCGCACCAACTAGAGCAGCGACAAATATTTCTTTGGGAAAAACATTCGGGAATAAAGATTATGAGCCATTTGTTGGAAAGAAAAAAACCAAGAAAGTAGCAGAAGCTAGAGATACCGGTAAAAAGATCGATATCTTTAACCATGATAGCATGGGTGGAGAAATTGATAGCGGTTTTGGTGGAGAAGAAGTAGTTCTTTTAGATTTCTCTGATAAGAATATTTATGAAGACATGATGCGTCAAGAACAAAAACGTAAAGAAGAAGCGAAAAAAAGAGAAGCGGCAAATGGTGGACCTGCAAAAGGTAGACAACCGTTCCGTCCTCAGCAAAAACGTTCTCTTAAGCGTGGTGGAAAACGTAAAAAATATGTTAAAGAAGAAAACGTAGATATTGTTACATCTATAGAGATCCCTGAAAATGTAAGAGTTTATGAGTTTGCTGAAAAGGTAAACCGTAAAGTAGGTGAAGTTGTCGGTGTTCTTTTTGCACTTGGAATGATGGTAACTAAAAATGACTTCCTTTCTAAAGATGAAATAGAAATCTTGGCAGAAGAATTTGAAGTGGAAGTGACAACAGTTAACCCACTCGATGAACTTGATATAACAGATGAATATGATGTTGAAGAAGATGAAAATGCAACAGAGAGACCTCCTGTTATTACTATCATGGGACATGTTGACCATGGTAAAACATCATTACTTGATAAAATACGTGCAGCAAAAGTTGCCGACAGAGAAGCAGGTGGTATTACACAACACGTAGGTGCATACCAAGTAGAAAAAAATGGTAAGAAGATCACTTTTGTGGATACTCCAGGTCACGAAGCCTTTACTGAAATGCGTTCACGTGGAGCCCAGGCAACAGATATCGTTATTATTGTTGTAGCTGCTGATGATGGTGTAATGCCTCAAACTAAAGAAGCGATCGCACATACAAAAGCAGCAGGTGTACCTCTTATTGTTGCGATCAATAAAATGGATAAAGAGTCTGCAAATCCAGATAATGTTAAAGCACAACTTTCAGAGATAGGTGTTATGGCTACAGACTGGGGTGGAGAGTATGAATTTGTTCCTGTATCTGCACATTCAGGTATGGGTATAGATGATCTACTTGAAACTATATTACTTCAAGCAGAAGTAATGGAATTAAAGGCAAATGCAGATAAAACTGCACAAGCGGTTGTGGTTGAAGCATCAGTAGAAAAAGGTTTTGGTCCAGTTGCAAATGTTATCATTAAAAATGGTACACTTAAAGTCGGTGATAATGTGATCGTGGGTAAAACATACGGTCGTATTAAAGCTATTAAACTAGATGATGGATCATCTGTAAAAGCAATAGGTCCAAGTACACCAGCAGCCATTGTAGGGCTGAATGAAGTTCCTGGTGCCGGTGAAGAACTGAGCGTAATGGATACAGATAAAGAAGTACGTGAGCTTGCCGAAAAAAGAGCAGAGTATGACAGAGCTAAAATACTTTCTAAGAGTACTAAAGCATCTCTTGATGACCTCTCAGCACTTATCGCAGAGGGACAACTTAAAGCACTTCCAGTGATCATCAAAACTGATGTTCAAGGTTCTCTTGAAGCGATCAAAGGTTCACTGGAAAAATTGAGAAACGAAGAAGTAAAAGTAAACATTATTCATGAAGGTGTTGGTGGAGTTACAGAGAGTGACCTTACACTTGCAGATGCTTCGGAACATGCAGTTGTACTTGGATTTAACGTTAGACCTACAGGTGCCGTGAAAAAGAAAGCAAAAGAGTTAGGCATTGAGATTCGTTCATATTCTATTATCTATGATCTTTTAGATGAAGTAAAATCACTTCTAGGTGGTATGATGAGCCCAGTGATCTCTGAAGAAGTTACTGGTCAGGCAGATGTTCG
>CBFHPE010000039.1:0-16185 GCA_965657515.1 Sulfurovum sp. | reverse complement strand
AAAAACGTTTGTACATGTTCATCGAGGTTTTGTAAGGTTTCGCTACGATTTACATCAGTCACAAAAATAGCACCACTCGCACCTTTATAGTAACTAAGCGGTATCTTTTTTGTAGGTGTTGCCCCTTCTATATCCCATATAATGAATTCAGCATCTATATCATCTATATTAATATTTTTTTTAGATATCTTAACCCCTATAGTTGTAAGATAACTATCATCAAAGGTTCCATCTACATATCTGCGTATAAGACTGGTTTTCCCCACAGAAAAGTCACCTAAAAGAAGTATTTTTTTTCTAATCATTAAAAATCTTTTTTGCATTATTAAGTATTTGACTATTTTTCAATTCAAACCTGATAATAATTCGTCTCGAAGCATTTTTATCTTCTATACCGTTTCTTACTATAGCTTGCTGACTGCCAAAACCTTTGGAAACTATCATATTTGTCATATAATACTGTTTAACTATACGCAGTCTTAAAAGATAGAACTTTACTGCTGACGCCCTTTTTTTAGAAAGTTGTATATTATCATCTTCCATTCCACTACTGTCTGTATGCCCTTCTATGATAATACTGTCTATATATTCTTTATAGTCCACCAGAATTTTCATATACGTTTCAAAAGATTCACTCAAAGTATCTATAGCTTCTGAGTTGTACTGCATTTCACCAGGATCGAACAGATTTAAATTTTCAAAACTTAAAGTTTTATCTTTTACATTATAATAGTCGCTCTTGTTAAAAGCTTCATTCATTCTTGATGTTATCTCTTCTTCCACATGAATGACCTTGCTTAAATATTGTTTCTCTTTTTGTAATGTTTCAACTTCATTTGTTCTCTTTTTTATTTGAGAAAGCAGATCAACCTCAGTCTCTTTTAACTTATTTTGAAAAAACAGAACTTTATCATTTAAAGTATCAACTGAGGAAGAGAACTCTTTTTCCAATATCAACAATTTATCATTTATACCCGTAAGAGAAGATAGATTCTTCTTCTCATCTTTTTCTATCATCTTCTCTATCTCTTTTATGGATACCAAGAGGTTGTTTTCAATTTTTCTTTTATCTAGTGCGTAAATGATCTGCTCTATATCATTGACTTTTTTATAACTCTCAACATGTCCATTTAAAATGATACGATCTTTCTCTTTTTCAATATGTATTACTTGACCTGTCTGATTTTTGATCTTCTCTTCTAGCGTATATTCAAGATATTGTTTATTTAAAAGAGTGACTGCATATCCTGTCAATAAAAGTAATAAAATCAAAAGTATGTATTTAGCAGGATTTTTCTTATCCTTTTTGACTTTACTAACGCTATTTTGCTCATTTAAATAAACGTTCATCTGTGTAGAAAGCATTTTTGCCTCTTCAGAACTATCATCCCCATCAAATTTTTGAAAGAAATCAGCATATTCTTTTACAATTTTTGAAAAATACGCATTGATATTTGTACGTTGTTCAAAATCTGGTTCAGAATCTAGAAATGCAATGATATAGACTGACCCTGCACTCTCAATATAAAGTGTAGCATTGCCATAACTGAGTATCTGTACTTCACTTTGTGTTTCATTACTTTGGATCCAATCATTGATGAAATCTTTAATGGCTGACGCCATCGATGCGACCATATGTGGATCATCTATCTCTTTGTCTTTTAACTGTGCTTCCGAGATAAGCAGTCCACTCTCTTTTTGGATGATGAAGAGTCCAGATATCAGCGCATCAGAACTTTCTTCTAAAAGTAGCTCTGTTTCACTTACCCCTGTGATTTTTGACTTAAGTTTTCGTTTGTATCGTGAAAAAGAGAGACCACTTTCTATCTTATGATTGATGGTCTCCATTAGCTCTTTGATAGCTTGGGTGACATACTTAGATATCATCCCACCCATGATCGGATAAAGTGCATCTATCATCGTGTCTTTATTCTCTGCTATCCCTTTTGAGATGGCAGGTGTCACACGCTTCATGATGGTGGCGTCATCCTCCGCTTCAAACTCAAGCGTATCTAATTTTTGTTCTAGTTTTTTTAATTGGTCGAGTTCATCAGAAAGAAGTAAACTTTTTAACTGATCTAACTCTGATGAATTACTTTCCAGTTTTTGGACTTTCAGCTTCAGCCAATACGGATGCTACATCTGTACCTTGTATCTTCATAGCAACATCTAAAAGCATCTGTGCCATAGAATCACGTGAAAGCTTCTCATCAGAAAGATTTGCGAGACCATTTTCAAGTGTTGCTTGAATCTCATTTTGCATTGCAGTCATACGTTCTGCCATTTTTTTGTTATCATCAGCAGCATTTTCTTTCATGATCTTAAGTTTAGTAGAAAATTCATCTTTTTGATTACTGAGTTGATCTTGTAGATTTTCGTCTGTACTGTCTATAAGTTCTTTAAGCTTTGTTCTCTCTCTGTGTGTCGTTGAAGAAAGATTATCTATCTTCTTTTCAAGCACTTCTAATGAACGTTCTGTCTCTTTTTGTAATTTAGTTTGCGACTCATTAAATGCTTTTGTCATTTTTTCTTCAAGCAGTTTTAAAGTATCGTTGAGTTGATTGAACTGTGCTTCAAAATCTTTGATCTGTGAACCGAAAATAAGATCTCTAATTTGATCTACGTTATTTGCATTTTTATCTGACATATTCCCTCTTTATGGTTAATTATTTCGCTATCTTATCGAAAAAAGTCTATTAGACGTATGATTGATATATATAATTCAAATAACTGATAAAAAACGCTACATTTTACTTAAGCAGTGAAAAAAAATTTGTTATTTTGATTAGTGAGATTTTATAGTATAATGCCAAATCATTTTATTTAGGATTTTCAATGTTTCAAAAACTTACACCACTTCTTGTCTTAGCACTCTTTGTTGCAGGTATGTACTTCATGATAAAAGGTATGGATAACGCTGTAGAAATAACCACACCCGGTAATAAATCTGAAATTAAAAAGTAGTTATCACTTTTAGTATCTCTTCAACTTTTGCTTGAGGAGATTCACTTTTATATATAGGTCTTCCTACTACAGGATAGTCTACACCCTCTTCATTTGCAAGTTCCAAAGTAGCTACACGTTGTTGATCACCTGCATCTTCACCAAAAGGGCGGATACCTGGACAAAGTGTCAAAAAGCTGTCAGACGTAGCACTTTTGATCGCTCTGCTCTCAAATGTTGAACATACCACACCATCCAAACCGTTCTCATAACTCATTTTTGCAAATTGTTCTGCTTTTTCATCTATGCTTTTTTCATACACTGATTGGAAGTTTGCCTCATCAAAAGAGGTAAGTGCTGTCACAGCAAGTACTAAAGGTCTATTTTCATAAGGAGCCAATCTTTCCATCACAGTTTTCATTGCAACCGTACCAGCAGATGCATGAATGTTAAACATATCTACACCGATCTTAGCTATCTCTTCTGCTGCATCTGCCATAGTATTGGGAATATCGTAGAGTTTGAGGTCTAAAAATATCTTAAAATCAGGATTGATCTCTTTAAGTGCTTCTATAAAAGGTTTTCCATCACGTATATAAGCCCGAAAGCCTACTTTCATCCAAACATTATACTCTTTGAGTGACTCTGCCAAAGCCAAATTCTCTTTTGCTGATGGCAGATCAAGCGCAACACATAATTCCATACTCACAACCCTTATAAATTAGTGCTATAATTATACTTTAAATTAACTACAGAAGGACTAAACACACATGTTTGGAAAAGAATCAAAAAGATACGATATTACTCAATCCGTAATGGACACATACAACTACGCTAAATTTACAACTTCTAAAGGAGTTATCTGGGCTAAACTTTTCCCAGAAGATGCACCTAACACTGTTGCAAACTTTGCACACCTTTCTGAGATAGGGTTTTATAATGACCTTAAATTTCACAGAGTGATCCCAGGATTTATGGCGCAAGGTGGTTGTCCACACTCAAAAGACAATCCAGCTATGGCTGGTACAGGTGGACCGGACTGGCAGATAGACTGTGAAACAGACACAAGCATGGCACCACACAGAAGAGGAACACTCTCTATGGCACATGCAGGACCGAACACAGGTGGAAGCCAGTTCTTCATTACTTTTGTACCTACACCGCACCTTGATGGTGTTCACACTGTATTTGGTGCTATAGACGAAGATGATACTGAGAGTTTTATGGTACTTGATCAGATCGATCAGAATGATGATATTGTTTCTATTGAAGTGGTTGAGTCTAGAGACTAATATTTCTCTTCGTTCCCATGTTTAGCATGGGAATGGATACATAAAGTTTATTTTATTTATAAAACTTTTCTTGTATATCATGGTTTTCTTTCTACTTTTTTATAAAAGTAGAGCAAAAAGCGTTGTCCTCTCGAAACGCGACGTAATATTTGCAGGTATGCAAAGATTACTGCTCACAAGGTCGTTCGGACAACAGGTTTATTTATAGGAGTTTGTATGTACGGATATTACAGAGTTGCAGCCGCAGTAAACAAAACAGTTGTAGGTAATCCTGCTAAAAATTCTGAAGAGATCATAGCACTTATAAAAGATGCCCATAAAAAAGAGGTTTCTGTCATTGTATTTCCAGAGCTTACGCTTACAGGATACACTGCCAGTGACCTTCTACTAAATCAGACACTCATCGCTTCTCAAGATGAAGCACTAAATCATATATTAAAAAATATGGAAGATATCAATACCATTGCCATTGTCGGTATAGTGGTCTTTGAGGCAGATAGACTCTACAATTGTGCTGCTATTCTACAAAATGGAAAAGTACTCGGTGTTGTACCTAAATCCTACCTACCAAATAAAAAAGAGTTCTATGAAAAACGTCAGTTTACAACAGGTCGAGATATTACACGAACAACAACTGATCTGCTGGATACTGAAGTACCTTTTGGTGTAGACCTTCTCTTCACAGACAAAAAAGATATGACCTTTGGTGTAGAAATATGTGAAGACCTTTGGGCAGTCACTCCACCTTCAAACCATATGGCATCTAATGGTGCCAATCTACTCTTCAACCTCAGTGCCAGTAATGAACTCATAGGAAAACATGAATACCGTGAAGAGTTGGTACGTACTCAGAGTGGTCGTTGTATGGCTGCCTATGTCTATGCAAGTGCAGGTGTGGGTGAGTCAACTACCGACACAGTCTTTGGCGGACACAGTATTATTAGTGAATATGGCTCTACATTGGCACAAAATGAGCGTTTTAACATGGAAAGCAACCTCATCACAGCAGATGTAGACCTGGAACGTTTAAAATGGCTTAGAGTCAATGAATCAAGTTATGGTGATGCTAGACGGAAGAAAACACGCACCATCAAAGTTGATGCACTTCCGAACATCTCTTCTATAGACCGAGACATCACTTCCATGCCTTTTGTACCCTCGCGCTATGCAGATAAAAAACATCGCTGTGACGAGATAGTCCATATACAAGCACACGGACTGATAAAACGTATGGACCATGCACGTATCAAAAAAGCTGTTATAGGCATAAGCGGTGGACTTGACTCTACACTAGCCCTCCTCTCTACACACAGAGCTTTTGAGATCATGGGATGGGATACAAAAGAGATCATCGCAGTGACCATGCCTGGTTTTGGGACAACAAGCAGAACTAAATCAAATGCTGTTCAACTATGTGAAGCTTTAAATGTGACATTAAAAACAATAGACATTACTGACATTTCACTGAAAGAATTTGAAGCCATTGAACATGATAAAGACGAGCACAGCGTCACTTATGAAAATGTACAGGCAAGAGCAAGAACTTCTATATTAATGAATATGGCAAACAAAGAAGGCGGTCTTGTTATCGGTACAGGTGACCTCAGCGAGATAGCTCTTGGGTGGAGTACCTACAATGGTGACCACATGAGTATGTATGCTCTCAATTCCAGTATACCAAAAACATTGATACAGTATGTTATAGAATACTTTAAATCCAACAGAGATATAGCTGAGATCATTGATGATATATTGGATACACCTATAAGCCCTGAACTTCTCCCCCATGATGATGATGAAATAGTTCAGGAGACAGAGAATATTGTTGGTCCATACGAGCTTCATGACTTCTTTTTATACCACTTCATAAAGTATGGTGCTAAGCCATCAAAAATCAAGCACTTAGCGTCCATAGCGTTTGATATTAAATACGATGAAGAAACGATAGAGAAATGGTTAATACTCTTTTTACGTCGTTTCTTCACCCAACAGTTCAAACGGTCATGTATGCCTGATGGACCTAAAGTCGGTACGATCTCTTTGAGCCCCAGAGCAGATTGGAAGATGGCTTCTGATGTCGATTTTGAAACTTGGTTAAAAGAGTTAGAATAATGAACTTCAAACCTATAAAACACTTCATACGCATCATGCTGCAAGGTCTCTTTTGGCTTTTACCCATTGTTGCTATATTGATCATATTAACATGGCTGTATGGTAAGATCACTATGTTGATAGGTAAAGTATTTAGACTTATAGGTTTTGCTCCTGAAAGTCATGAATTCTTATGGGGACTACTTGTTATATCTACCTTTTTAATGATACTTTATATACTTGGCTGGTTTGTAAAAACAAGACTTGCTGATCTATTCGAGTATTTATTTTGTAAGATCCCTGGTTATGCAACCATCAAAGGACTAGTAGGCATTTTCAACTCTTCAAAAGAAGGTAAGAACCAGGTACTCGTAGTAGCTATAAAAGGTTTTGCAACTGAAGGCTATAATATTGGACTGATGTATTCACAAAAAGAGAGTATCATTAAAGATCACTACACCATTACCCTCTCTATGTCACCTATCCCAAATGGTGGTTTCATGTTTGAAGTACCCAAAGAGAATATATATGTTATAGAAAATGCAAGCTTTGATGATAACTTACAGTACCTGCTTTCTATGGGTGTTAAGAGTTTTACAGATATCATTAAAACAAAACCAAAAGAGATAGATGAGCTACTCAGTCTGGAAAAATGGCTCGAACAGGAAGAAAAGAAAAATTGAATATAAAACATAAAAGAGACTTTTAAGATTAAGTCTCCTTACATCAACTCCTAAAAAATAAGATTCACTGAACCTCTCATCCTGTTACTGTTGTAAGTATCTGTATTGACACGAGATGCAACAGCTTCGAAAAAGAACAACTTATAAATTTTAGTAAACCCTAAAGAGTACCCGAAGTTTGTATTGTCATCTTTATCTCTGTCTACATTAACTATGGCTTTCACATGTGCCATCTCTCCTACAGGAAAGGTAAATGCATTTGCTAGGCCAAGGTAATCCTCATTAGAATAATTAGCATAGACCAAAGAGGAATTCCAAATAAAAAGTTCATACTCTTTTTCAATAGGCAATACCAATGAATAGTAATCATCTATTTGCATATCTATATAGTTATAAATTAGCCCAATTTTATAGTTAGAAGATGTTGTGTATTTTATAGCACCTAAAAATGCATTTTTACTGCTATCTACGACATCACCATATAAAAGTAGTTTTTGAAAATCATTTAAATTATCTTGATCATTTGAATTATCATTTACTTCATCACCATGGGAAAATACGTTATCATAATCGCTTGCGTTATCTTGACTGTTTGAATAACTATGACTACTCGAACTATTATTTACAGTTTCACCATAGGAAACCAGCAAAAGTATATTATTATCAAACAGATAGGAATATTCGGCTCCCTTGATTTTATTGATATTTGCATAATTTAAAGGAGATATATAAGTATCCCCATGTCCTATACCACCATGCAATCCAGAGTGTGCCATACTTCTTTTCACATTTCCAAGTTGTGTCCAAGGAGAAAGAAGTCCTACTCTAAATACATGTTTTGCTTCTGCGATATTATATTGAAAATAAAATTGGGAATTATCTGACTGGAAAAGTTCCTGACCACTTTTACTGCTCTTGAAGGACTCTTTTGTTAATGAATACAAAGACAAAGAGTCCGTGATCGTACCCGATAAATAGAGTTTAACCAACCGATTTACTTCATCACTATGAGAGTTGTCAGACAAACCGAGCATTGCACCGACTGGATAATGTCGCTTAGAACTATTCTCATCTAAAAAAGCTTTTAAAGCAGTCGTATCATAGGTAGAGGTTCTATATCCATTCCGTATAAAACCAAGACCCATATCATTCAGTGCAGGTACTTGTGAATGACATGCACTACAATCCATACCATACTGCCTTGCAAGTACCGGGTTTGCCTCTAAGTTTATAGTAAGAACTGTCAAAAAGAACAAAAATGAAGTTTTAAAAATTGTAAAAGATTTCATTGATATACCCTCCCTCTCTATCAATCTCATACTATATATTATCATTAATATAAATGAAAGTAAACTAAATCATAAAAATCTTATACTGTAACTTTCCACATTGGATCATGTCATCTTGTTGTTAAGATAAAATAATGTCACCAATGCTATAATCAGCAAAAGAAATAAAAAGGATACCTAATGTACAAATATATAAAACAATTAGCACTGATCCCACTTCTACTCTTATTAAATGCCTGCGGTACACCCTCTTTATTGCAGTATAACAATTCAAGTCTAAATCTTCAAGTAGAAGACAAACGCATCCAAGTCCCTAGTACTGTGGTAAAATCAACGAGAGAAAACTTTAGCTCTTTCTTTTTAGAACAAAAGCTTTTACGTTTAGATGATGGCAGTCTAGTCATGTTTGAGGACGGTGAAACGGATATGCAGTATACGTTTGAACCTACAACCACAAGAACCATCTCTGTTGTCTTTGATGCTGCTAAAGTAGTTAGAATATATGAAAAAGATTTTATCTTTGCCTATCAACTTGTTCTAAAAGACCGTAGAGTACTTAACCTCATCGTCTCACAAGGATTTGATCAAGAGATACAAATGGTTTACGGTATGAGTACAACACAGTTTGTAAAAGCATTAAACCGTCTGGGTGCCAATATCAGTGGTGTGCCATATCTCAATACCATTGAACTTAAAAATGAAGCTGATCCTATTATAAGTGATTGGACAACATGGAAAGTTAGCTTCTATCCATTAGTAGTTCCTATACGTCTCAGGGGAAGATTTTAAGACCTTTAGAGGTCTTAAATAAATAAAATTAAAATATTTCTTTTACGTAAGGTTATAAGTAAAGAAAATAAGCTACAATATATACGATGAAAGATGAGGTTCGAGTTCATCTCTCGTGTGTTAAGTGTTATTGCTAGACTCCGAAAGACTCTCTCCAATTTTGATTCCGCTTTATTATCGCATAGATTTTAGGTGAAAATTATTACCCAAAGGTACAACAATGGCAGAAACAGTTAACGGAACAGTTAAATGGTTTAATGATGAAAAAGGTTACGGATTTATCCAACAAGAGAATGGTGGAGCAGATGTATTTGTACATTTCCGTCAGGTAAACAATGAAGGTGGTGGTCGTGTAACACTTGCAGAAGGTCAAGCAGTAACATTTGAAGTTGGTGAAGGTCAAAAAGGCCCACAAGCTGAAAACGTAACACCTTGCTAATTGCATTCTTGCAGGGTCTCCTGCAAGAACCTCTATTCTACATCTAAATATTCCCCTTCTAATAATTCACTTTTAGATCCTTATCATAGGAGATCTCAAACAGTATTTTTATCTCTTTACTTTCATTTGAAGCAAGTTCGATCTTCATCTCTATTTCACCCTCTTTTTTCAAAATATACTCTATCGTATTGTCTGAAGTGATACTCAGTAACTTTACTTTGATCTCTTCTGTATTTGCAGTTGGTATACGTTCTGTCAGTGTTAAGGTTTTTACTTTATCTGATTTGTTGGTCAGCGCAAGATTAAAACCGTCTTTTTTACGTGCAGTACCACCAAATATACCTGTTGTTCGATCTTTTTGTACTATAGGTGTACGTATGATGTTGATATCTTCATCTATTTTGGTATAGAGGTTATAACTATCATCCCTATATTCTCCTACTGCATTTTCATTGATCATTTCATTTTTAGATCTCACTTTCCATCTGTTATTGTCTATTTGATATTTTGGCTGAAATGAACACACTTGAAATGCCTTACTGTTTCTATAAGAAAAAGCACGTAATTCACAGTTGAGTGCTGCATTCCATGTTAACACTTTAACATCAAGAGGTACACCGGTAGATGGAAGTGTCAGATCTGTTATTTTATACTCTCTTGTATCCTCATAAGATGCTGCAGGTACAGGTATACCCATTAATGCACTGTCTGTGACCTGTTCCTCTGCTGCCATTGCCATATCCATTCTTAATGCTTTTGCTTTAGCCCTTTTGTACTCTTTATTTTGTTGTGGTACATATTTACTCACGATCCAAGGGTTAAAATGTACCGGCTCTACATACTGGTTTGCTCTACGATAATAGAACATGGCATCTTCAGCTTTGATATCTATACCCGAACGGTTCACGATGGAGAGGTATTGAGTGACTTCCAACTTTTTTTCATTTGAAATATCTGCTTCATAATGTGTAGAAAATGAGACATATCCATAAGGAATGCTCAATTCCATCTCATCTGTACAGACCTTTGTACTTTTTAAAGCTTGTCTTTTAGGAGCTTGTTTTCTAAAAGCGATCTGTTGGAGTTTATTCTCTTCTGCAAGTATCTTCTCTTTTGTCATTAGTCTTGACTGCTCTTTTCCTATACTTCGTGCTGACTCTATCCATGCATTAGCATCGTAAGTTGTTGGTTGAGGAAGAGAGATGAGTTTTGCCAATACTTTTTTGTTTGCCTGAACAGATCTTAATTTTTGTTCAGTATCTTTCAAACCTGACAAAAGTCTGCAAAGTCTATCATCGCTTGGACAGGTAGAAGATGAAAAGAGTTCAACTGTTCTTCCTTCACATTTAGCTTTCACACCCTGTCCAAAACCTATAAAATTATTTTGAAGGAGTGTTGTATAAAAGGTTTTATCCTGATAGACGGCCAAAGACGAAGCGTAAGCCATGCTGCCGCTTAGCAATAAGAGTGATAAAGATCTTGAGAGTGTCATAATAATCCTTTAATGCATCAATTGGATTATTATAACGAACTTTAGTTAGCAGGTTTTAAATAACTACTGTTTTTCTTTTGCAAATAGTCGTAGATCGCTTTTACCTCTTCATCCGTGAGGTAATAACGTGGCATGACTTTGTGGTAACTGTTGACCGATACGACCATTTCTTTAAGGGTTTTGGTACGTATATCTGCACCTTTTAGTACTGCTTTTCCATGTATATCCTGATAATGGACGATCTCTTTACCCTCACCTGCTTTCCCATGGCATTGAGAACAGCTTACACCTCGTGGATTATTGTAAAGCATTTCTCCATACTCATAATGAGAGATAAAATCTTCTTGTGCTGATATCAGTAAAGGGAATAACAACCATAATAGTCTCATGAATACATCAACGTTTACTCCACTTAGTTATTTTTGATATAATACCTTAAAAATTATTAGGGTACCTCTTATGCAACTCATCGATGGAAAATCTCTAGCCAAAAAAGTACAAAATAACGTAGCTGATGAAGTCTCAGATCTTAAACAACAAAAGAACATTGTTCCAGGACTTGCAGTCATACTCATAGGAGATGATCCTGCAAGCCATGCCTATGTAAAGATGAAAGCAAAAGCCTGTGAAAATGTAGGGTTTTACTCCATTACACATAATATGCCTGACACCATCAGCCAAGATGAGATCATAGCCACGATTGAGATGATGAACAACAACCCGCGTATAGATGGAATCTTGGTACAACTTCCTTTACCTAAACATGTAGACACAGATAAGATACTTGAAGTGATAGACCCTAAAAAAGATGTAGATGGTTTTCATGCCTACAATGTTGGACGTTTGGTAACAAACCTTGATGCTTTTGTGGCATGTACACCTCTGGGTGTCATGAAAATGTTTGAAGAGTACAACATAGAACTCAGAGGACAAGACGTGTGTGTGGTAGGTGCAAGTAACATCGTAGGTAAACCGATGGCTTCATTGCTTCTTAATGCAGAGGCAACAGTCACTGTAACCCACATTTATACAAAAGATCTCAAATCCCATACGCTTAAAGCGGACATTGTCATCGTGGGCGTTGGTGTTCCTGGACTCATCAAAGAAGATATGATCAAAGAGGGTGCCATTGTGATAGACATTGGTATCAATCGTATAGAAGATGGATCACTTGTAGGTGATGTGGACTTTGAAAATGTAAGTAAAAAATGTTCAGATATTACACCAGTCCCTGGCGGTGTTGGACCGATGACCATCGCTATGTTACTGAGTAATACCCTTAAATCGGCAAAGGCCAGAGCTTAATGAAAAAGTTTTTATCTGCATTTTCGCGTTTTGCCAGTTCATGGACCGGTACGATCATCATCGTCCTTTTTCTTATCTTCTTTGTCGCGCAATCTTTTGTTATCCCATCAGGATCTATGAAGAGAACACAGCTTATCGGTGACTTTTTATTTGCCAAAAAATTCTCCTATGGTATCCCAACACCTCACTTACCATGGTTGGAGGTCCCTATTTTACCTGACTTTAACGATAATGGACACCTTATCGAAGGACCAAGGCCTGAGAGGGAGGAGATCGTTATCTTCCGTAATCCACAAACACCTAAAATACACTTTGTGAAACGTTGTGTGGCTGTAGGTGGAGATGAAATACTGTATGCAAATGAAAAACTGCTTATTCACTTTCATGAAGGTGATGAATATATCAAAAAAAATTATCCTAAAGAAAAGATCATTTCATTAAGGGGTAAACTTTGGGTAGAAAATCCATACATGGAGAAATACCCGGGTATCCAGTATGCACCTGAGGGGATAGACATCTTCCAGGGTCTTTTACGTTTTTATGCTTACAATAAAGAGATAGATATGGTACCTGTCTATGTAGATGATCTCAATGCACCAACCTATGAAGTACTGGGAAAAGGTGTCAATGCTCTCTATACTAAAGTAGAAGCGGACCACTTCTATATGGTCGGTGACAACCGTGACAACTCAAATGACAGTCGTTTTTGGGGTGCTGTTCCCTACAAACTCATCGTTGGAAAACCTTGGCTTATCTACATGAGTTTAGAGACACGTTCATATGAGAGTGTACTTGATGGTGACAGTAATGGTGGAGGTAAAGACCATTCAGGGCTCAAACGTCTTTGTGGAGATATCGATATAGATAGCGAAGCCTGTGAAGAGATCTGGAACAATAGACGTTTCTCTGTACGTTGGGGACGTGTAGGAAGACGCATTGACTCCATCCAGACAGAAGCACCGATAGAATAAAGGAGTATTTAATGTCAAAAAAATTTTACATCGCAACAGATCACGCAGGATATGCACTTAAGGCATATGTAAAAGATTTTGTTACGGATTTAGGTCATGAGATCATTGATCTTGGTCCAGACTCTGCTGACCGTGTAGACTACCCGGATTTTGCAAAAAAATGTGCAGATGCTGTCATAGCAGATGATGGAAGCTTCGGTATCCTCATTTGTGGTACAGGTATCGGTATAAGTATCGCGGCAAATAAAGTACCAGGGATCAGAGCAGCCCTTTGTCACGACAACTACACAGCAAAACTTACCAGACAACATAACGATGCGAACATTTTATGTTTTGGTGAACGTGTTGTAGGAAAAGGTGTCATAGAAGAAATGATAGAAACCTTCGCCTCCACAGAATTTGAAGGCGGAAGACACGCAGGACGCGTAAACAAAATAGAAGGTTGCTCCCTAGGCGCAAACCTAGGTTAACATACGCGTAAGCAATTAGACATCAAATCACACGAAGTGTGTCTCCTGTTGTTCCGAACGCCCTTGAAAACGAAGTGATTCGAGAGGAACAACGCTTTTTTTGTTTCGTTTTTTTCTAAAAAAAATGAAAAAGAAACAACGCCTCAAGTAAAATAAGAGGAAATCATGTAAAAAGGAAAGAAATGAGTACTCTAACTAACGAAGAAAAAAATATACTATTAGAAAGCATCAGAAACATCCCAGACTTCCCAAAACCCGGCATCATCTTCAAAGACATCAGTACCCTCCTCTCAAATGCAGAGGCCTTCAACACCCTCATGTCTCATCTTGAAAAACGTTACACAGGTTATGAACTGGACTACATCGCAGGTATCGATGCAAGAGGCTTCATCTTTGGCGCAGCACTTGCAGACAGACTGGGCATTGGTTTTGTACCTGTACGTAAACAGGGAAAACTCCCATACACAACTGTCTCAGAGAAATACAGTCTTGAGTACGGTTTTGATGAAGTAGAGATACACATCGATGCTTTTGAGTATGAAACTGGAGAAAAATCTGCCAATGTTCTACTCATCGACGATCTCATTGCCACAGGGGGCACAGCAAAAGCTGCTGCAAATCTCATAGATAAAGTCGGTGCAAACTGTGTAGAAGTTTGTTTTATCATGGAACTTGCATTTTTAAACGGTAGAGAAGATTTTTCTGCGCCTGTCTATTCGGTTTTAGTTGAGAATTAATGTTAAATAAAAAGCAAACACCACAAAGTAGACTGATACTCTTTATCAGTCTACTTTTTGTACTCTTCTATAATTATTCATTTTTTAAAAACACTATGGTGTTTTATCCTGCCATTACAGAAAATATTGGTTTTCTACTCTCTTTGGCAGTTGTACTTTTTGCATCAACATCTTTAGTGCTGACATTGTTTAGCTCAAAATGGACCACAAAACCGCTCATCATTATTCTACTGATCATATCATCTCAAACCAGTTACTTTATGAATACCTATAATGTTATCATAGATGACAGTATGCTACGCAATACATTCCAAACAGATATGAAAGAGTCTATGGATCTCTTTTCCATACAACAGCTTTTATACCTCATTGTATTAGGTATCATCCCTTCTTATTTTGTCTATACGGTACGTTTGGACTATAGAGGGAAAAGAAGAGAATTCCTCAGCCGTATCAAACAGATTAGTCTGTTGAGTGTGATTATTTTATCAACTATATTCATATTTTCAAAAAACTATGCCTCATTTTTTAGAGAACATAAACCATTACGCTATTCTGTTAACCCCACATTTTGGATGTACTCATTGGGTAACTATGTGGGTAAGACATTTAGTACCGAAGATAAGGAAATAACACGCCTGGGGCTAGATGCAAAAGTCAATAAAAAGCATTCTAAAATGCCTAAATTGGTCATTATGGTGGTCGGTGAAGCTGTGAGAGCCGATCATCTATCATACAATGGATATAAGAGAGAAACCACACCTTTACTAAAAAAAGAAAACATCATAAATTTTCCAAATACCTTCTCTTGTGGTACTTCCACGGCAGTATCTGTACCTTGTATGTTCTCTAAATATGGTAGAGAGGACTATAGTTACAAAAAAGGTTTACAAAATGAAAATGTCCTTGATGTACTGAACCATACCAATGATATATCTGTACTATGGCTTGAAAATAACTCTGACTCAAAAGGCGTTGCACTTAGAGTACCCTACAAATGGTATAAAAACACTTTCTATAATACAAAATGTTATGAAGATGAATGTAGAGATGAAGGTATGCTTGTTGGATTAGATATATACATTAAAGAACAAAAAGACAAGGACATCCTGATCGTTCTGCACCAGATGGGAAACCATGGACCGGCTTATTATAAACGCTACCCCAAAGCTTTTGAAAAATACACACCTGTGTGTGAAACCAATCAATTAGAAGCGTGCACACAAGAAGAGATCTCTAATGCTTATGACAATGCCCTTTTATTTACAGATGATTTTTTATCTCAAACCATACAACTCTTGAAGCAACATAGTTCTACACATCAAACTGCTATGGTCTATATGAGTGACCATGGTGAAAGTCTTGGAGAAAATGGCTTGTACCTTCATGGCATGCCTTATTTCATTGCACCGGATACACAAAAAAATGTTGCATCACTTATGTGGTTTGATGATTCTTTACGGGAGACACTCAACATTAAAAATTTAGACAACAATGCAAGCTATTCACATGATAATCTTTTCCATACCCTACTGGGTATTTTTGAAGTAGAAACTGAGGTATATCAAAAAGAGATGGATATTTTGAACATTAAGAAGTAGCGGCAGCTTTCTTTTTGACCTCAGGTTCCACAAACTCCCCTTTGATAAGCCCAGCTTCATGTAAGAACTGTGAGGGTTTATAA
>CBFHPE010000038.1:0-16892 GCA_965657515.1 Sulfurovum sp. | reverse complement strand
AATTAATATGTTTTCAGGTCATGCCAAACTCACTTAAATTATATCAAGCTAAAATGTCATTGGTATGACGTTATATGGGGAATAGACAAGAGTGATACCATATTTATAACAAACAATGTCTCTTTACCAAGAAACGCTCAAAACAAAGCAATACCGTGTTAAAATTTAAATATATTAATATACAAGGAAACTTATGAAAAATATAGCTATTTTCGCTAATCTGGCTCTCATCGCTTTTGCCATATTTTTATATTTTGATATGGAAACTATCAGTACAAAAGATATGGTTGTCATTGGTACTTTTATTATTGTTCCCCTACTCAGTCTTATCGTGATCATTGAAAGTGCTATGTCTCAAAAGAAAAAAGACCACTAACCTTAATTATTTAGAGATAAGTTTTGCAGCTTCTCTCTTATAATCTAAGTCAAATCCAGACGAACCTGTATTCTTTAAAGCATTTTCACACGCTTTATGTCTTTTTTCTGTAAAGCTGGAAATGTTAGCAAACTCAGTGATATTTATTGTCATATGTTGCATACCAGAAATAACACCTAAAAGATAAGCACTATACTGCGTTTCACTATTACCTGTACCAATGACTATGTATTGACATTCTTTCTTTAACCCATTATCAAGCTCACTTGCATTCACTAGAGTAGGCATCAACATTGTAATCATAAAAGCTATAAATGTTTTTAATATCATGTCTTATCCTTTCTTTTAAAAATATATAAAGAATAGTCTTATAAGATTATATCATATTAAATTATCACTTATTAAACATAATTAATGCTCGAACTATATGTTTACTCTGACTAATTTCTTTAGACCATATCTGTAAGTATCTCTTGAAGGTCTTCAACTGATAAAGGATGGTAATAATAGTGACCTTGCACACACATACAATCTTTACTTATTAAAAATTTTTCCTGTTCAGGTGTTTCTACACCTTCTGCTATGAGTTCAAGGTTTAGACTTTTAGCAAGTACGATAATGGAGTTAATGATCGCAATATCCTCTTCATCATCAGGTATATCCTCTATAAATGATCTATCAATTTTCAGTCTGTTAATAGGAAGCCGTTTAAGAAGTGATAATGAAGAGTAACCTGTTCCAAAGTCATCTATGGAAATATTTATACCAAGTTTACCAACCTGTTTTAATTTATTAATGACCTCCACATGATTTTTCATCATATGCCCTTCAGTAATTTCCAACTCAAGCCATTCAGGTTTAAAATTATATCTTTCCATAGCATTTCTAATAATATTATAGAAATTAGGATTTTCTAATTGTTGCATGGAGATATTTAATGCAAGTATACCAGGGGTTAGACCCTCTATCTTCCATTGTACAACCTGTTTCATAGCTGTTTTCATGACCCATTGATCAATTTCAATGATCATACCTGTTTCTTCTGCAAATGATATGAATTTTTTAGGAGTAAGTAGACCTTTTCTAGGGTGTTGCCATCGTACCAAAGCTTCTATCCCTATCAAGGTATTGGTAGATAGATCAATTTGTGGTTGATAGTGGATCAGAAACTCTTCATTATCTAGAGCTTGGCGTAAACTTGTTTTCATGTTCATTTGTTCTAATGCAAGCTTTGTCATTTCCGGACTATAGAATTGATAATTATTTCTACCATTCTCTTTTGCTCTATACATGGCTGTATCAGCATATTTTAAGAGGTCTTTCTCATTATTTGCATCTTGGGGATAAAGACTTATACCTATACTACATGTAAGATATAGTACGTGCTCATCAACACATATAGGTTCTGAAAAAATATTCAGAATATCATGGGCTAAAGCAGATGCATCTTGTGAATATTTCAACTCTTCCATAACGATAGTAAATTCATCACCGGCTAAACGTGCTAGCGTATCTTCTTTACGTATAGAGTTTTTAAGCATTTTTGCTACTACTCTTAAAACTTTATCTCCTATATCATGACCTAAAGAATCATTAATTTCTTTAAACTTATCCAAGTCAATAAAGAAGAGTGCTAATCCATGTTGACGCTCTTTTGCATTTTCAATCCCCTGCTTTAAGCTGCTAGAAAATAGCGTTCGGTTAGGGAGTTCAGTAAGTGAATCATGGTGTGCCTGGTACTGTAAAATGTTTTTTTGCTTTTTTACTTCATTTTCAGCTGCTATACGTTCAGCAATATCTAGGGTTAATTGATCTTTTATTCTTTCAAGCTCATCTGCTTTTTTTAACAATTGAGCATTCATAATGATAAGATCACTTGTTTTCTCCTGTATTGTACTTTCTAAAACCACTTCTTTCTTTTTTTTCTTTTTTAGAAGTTGTTTCTGTAGATATATTCTATGAAGATTGATCGTATTATATTTATTAGTCAATATAAGTGAGAAAAAGATGATCTCAATAAATGAACCTACCAAAAATGCGTATCTAGATACATCTGTATTGTCTAAGATACCATTAAAGGTCAAAGTCATTAAGCCCATGGCAGGCATATAGATAATAAGTGCGACAAGATAGTATTTTGCACCGATAAGACCCTTATGCAAGGAGTTTATGGAAACTACAAGAAGAAGTGCAAAAAAGAAAGATGAATAAATATTAAATATCAGACTGCTATAGGGAATATTTTGTGATATAAGCACTGCAAAAAGTAAAAAAACAGCTGCAGATATTTTAAAGAGTTTATCTATCAATGGCATGCGTTGTTTTAATTCTAAAAATCGACCAGAAAATAAAACAAGGAACATCACAACGATTGTTCCTACAACATGTAACCCCTCACTCCACCCAGCAAAACCAAGTGTGATGTAAAATCCACTCTTCATACTTATAAAGACAATAAAAGAGAGTATATAAGCAATATAATAGGCAAATACACGGTGTTTTAGTACAAATAAATTATAGATACTCAATAAGACTATGATAAACAAAACACCTGCATAAACAATATATATATCAGTAACAGAAACACGGCTTGGTCTATAAAATTCATCTTCTGAAAAGATCTTAAACTCTCCAATATGTCCTGAAAGGGTCTCACCTTTTATATAATACGTAACA
This sequence comes from Sulfurovum sp., assembly GCA_965657515.1. GTDB lineage: Bacteria > Campylobacterota > Campylobacteria > Campylobacterales > Sulfurovaceae > Sulfurovum. Next base: position 13,840 of record CBFHPE010000038.1, on the reverse strand, counting down.
CTTTTACCAGACTTAATATGAAGTTTGTATGCAGGGTTAAGATTTTGGATACTTCTCTCTTTAAGCGGGACAGCAAGCGCATTCTTTTGTATATCCCATACACCATTGTTTTTAGTGTAGAGATCTAATTTTGTCCAGAAAGGTTCGCTAAAATAAAGTACAAAATCTTCATTCTCACTGTAATTGGTAATATCTATTTTAAACCATGCATTTCCCTCGAAGTAACCTAAAGAAAATTGATTGGGTATGTTTTTTGTAAAATTTATTTTTTCAATATCATCAATACCGAGTTGTGTACTGTCATCATAAAAGTAGTGTAGAGAAAAGTTATCATACTTATTTATTTTATCGTTAAGTGTTACACTTGCATAAAGTACAACTGTATATAAAAGTAATAATACGAATATATTTTTAAACATTTAATCCATCTATTTATAATTAATTATGACTTGGTAGTTTTATTATAATAAATTATAATAGTTTATTCTTAAATTTATACTTTTTCTATTAACAAAAATTTAATTAAAATAATGAGAAATATATTATGAAATTAAAATACTCTATCTAATTATCCATATGATCATCAGTTAAAATTGAATCTTCAAACTTTTCTTCTTTACAGCCATTTTCTTTTGTTGCACAATATTTAGTGTACGCAATTTTTGCGACGATAAACAATATAGCAATACCGATAAATATAAGTAGTGGTTTTTTCATTCATATATCATATCAAATTTCGTTATAATCTTTCTAGTCATTATTATATATTTAAAGAGATCTTACTGATGAAATATAAAGTTCTTATAACATTTTTTGTTACACTCTCCCTATTTTTAAACTCATGTGGTTCAAGTTCCAGCAGTTCCAATACTACAGAAACATTTGACCATGAGAATAAAACATTTCTTCACAACCTTTTTCTTTCGGAGTACCTTTGGTATGATCAGGTTGCTTCTAACGTTGATTATACACAGTATACTACAGCACAGATGATGATCGATGATCTGCGTATTTTCCCTCCAGATCAATGGAGTTTTGCTATGACAGAGCAAGAGTATGAAGATTTTGCAAATCAAAATACTGCTGGTTTTGGATTTGGTTATACACCTGATCTTACTATATTTCTAGTCCGTATTGACGCACCTGCATATGGAAAACTGTTTAGAGGAGATAAAATATTAGAGATAAACTCCAAAGCTGCCACACAGGAACTTATATCTCAAGCAAGTGATAACACTGGTCAGGAAACTCTATTTACGGTATTGCGAGGCTCACAGGAAGTGCAAGTAAATGTTACACCAAAGGCATACAGTTTTAAAGTTTCTCTGGGTAAGATCATACAACAAGGCTCAAAAAACATAGGCTACCTTCGTTATGATGCATTTACAGAAAGCTCAGTAGCTGAATTTGAAGCCATTTTCAGTAATTTCAAATCAGCAAATATTAATGAGCTTATCATTGACATGCGCTATAACGGTGGGGGTTCTATATCTACGGCAAGTGCGCTGCTTGATAACATCTCCAATGCTCATGCAGGGAAAAGGCAGGTATACCTTGACTGGAATGCTAACTATACACATAATAATACAAACTATTATTTTGAAGATGCTGATATGCAAGACGGTAATGAACTCAATATGAAACGTGTTATCTTCTTGGTCACTTACCAATCGGCTTCATCCTCTGAGCTTGTGATATCTGCACTTAAACCATACCTTGGTAATTCCAATGTTATTACAGTAGGTTCGTCAACTCATGGTAAACCCGTAGGTATGTCTGGGCGTATAGATGGAAGTTTTTACTATTTCTTAGTCAATTTTTATGTACGTAACAATGTAGGTGAAAGCACAAGTTTTTATGGCATACCAGCTACCTGTACTGCAGAAGATGACCTATCATACAGTATGGGGGATACAAATGAAGCAATGTTGTCTACAGCACTGCATTATGTGTCATATAATGCATGCCCGTAAGCAATATGAAGTATAATATACTATGAAAAATCTCCATAATGCACTTTTACTAAAACATCTTTATCAACTTAAAAATTTAGGATATAAATATACTTCCATTGTTCCTTATCAGGAAAAAGAGCCTGATTTTACACTTCCAAATTCTTTTGAAGCTTTAAAAAAGCAAGCTATGGAATGTCATCTTTGCGAACTTAGTAAAAGCAGACAAAAAGTGGTGTTTGGAGAAGGAAATGAAAATGCAGATCTTATGATAATAGGCGATGCGCCAAGTAACAGTGATGATAGTACAGGTAAGGTATTTACCGGTCGTACAGGTGATACGCTTACAAAAATGATAGAAAATGTGCTAGGGTTGAAAAGAAGTGATGTTTACATCACCAATCTACTTAAATGTCGTGCATTAGACAGTGAATCCCCTTCTCCTATAGATGCACATACATGCCACCCTTACCTTTTGAAAGAGATAGAACTTGTGAAACCTAAACTCATTCTAACGTTTGGAGAGATAGCTTGTAGATATCTCACGGGGGATAACACTTCTCTTATTGACATTCGAGGTACAGTACATCAAAAAGAAGATCATAAGGTTATCCCTACTTTTCATCCAAGTTATTTACTACGAAACCCTTCTGCAAAAAAAGAGGTACTTGAAGACTTAAAAAAAGTTAAGGCATTACTATAGGTAAACTAAATAATAATATGAGTAGAATATATTATGGGAATTAGAATACATCATTATTTTTTATCATTGTTTTTTATATTTACCGTTCTTTCTACAGCTTTATCAGCTGCATCTGTATTAAACTTAAAAGATCATATAGATTCATACACAGATTTTGATGTTGAATATTTTGAAAATACCTCAGAAAATCCGCTTACGGTTGATCAAATAAGAGAAGTAAACTTTCAAACTACTTCCAATGCATTTACTTTTGGATACAACACAAATGATTTTTGGTTCCGTATCACGGTCACAAATGATTCAGATAAAGAAAAAGAGATCTTTTTAGAGTTAACTGAGATCATTCATAAAAATGTTGATCTCTATATCATCTCATCTGATGATTCTATAATACATGATAAAAATGGGCTTTCTGTACCCGTAAAAGAGCGTCAAATCAAAGTCTCAAATCCAACTTTCGTACTAGACTTTGACGCTGGTGAGAAAAAAGAACTCTATATAAAACTCTCATCTATCTATGGTGTCTTTGGTGCGATACATTTTAAAACACATGAAAGTTTCTATGCTTCGCATCATTTTAAAGAAAACCTCTACATGTTTTATTTTGGAGCTATTATAACGTTAGCATTCTATAACCTCTTTCTATTTTTCTTTTTAAGAGATAAGGTATATCTCTACTATGTATCCTATGTTTTAATCTTTGTTGTATGGTCTGCAAATTATAAAGGCATATTACTCCCTTATACTACGATCGAGATATATGACATTTTACAGATCACCATACCTGTATTTTTTACACTACTGATACTTTTCTCTCAAAGCGTACTGGAAACAAAAAAACATTTTTTAAACTTTCACTATGTGTTAAATGGATTTATAGGTATATTAATGTTCAGTCTGATCTGGATGCTTATAGATATGCATTCAGGTTTTTACTTCATGAATATGGCTGCATCACCACTGCTCCCTTTCTTGTTATTCACTGCTTTATGGGCACTTTACAAAGGCCATAATATTGCAAAGATCTATCTGATAGCACTCTCTATCTATCTCATCAGCATAGCTATCTTGAGTCAATTAGCACTTGGTATTGTGCCATACAGTGTACTCTTTAGTAATGCTCCTATCATAGGATCATTTATTGAAATTATTCTACTTTCTGTGTTATTGGCATACCGTATCACTATTTTACGTGAAGAGAAGATGACCACACAACAAAACTTACTTGATCACAAGGCAAGTGAAAGTTTACGCTTTTCAAAACTGGTTGATGATAAAACAAAAGAATTAAGTTTAGTAAATGATCAACTAGGCATTGAGTTAAAAGAGAAACAGAAACTTGAAAAAATACTGATGCGTAGAGCATCAACAGACTCATTAACAGGTATATTAAACAGACGAGCATTTTTTGATAATTCTGCCAAGGAAATGAATATTGCAAAAAGATATAACCATGATCTCTCCTTTATTATTATAGATATTGATTATTTTAAAGAGATCAATGATGCCTATGGTCATTTAAATGGTGATATCGTACTGATAGATCTAGTGAATATTATTAAAAATACTATCCGTACTACAGATATATTAGGACGTATTGGGGGAGAAGAATTTGCAGTACTTATGCCTGAAACAAAAGTTGAAGATGCCAAACAATTAGCAGAACGTATTCGAAAAAGTATCTCTATAAATGAAAGTCTATTAGAAGAAAAGAATGTTAGCGTCAATGTTACAGTAAGTATAGGACTTAGTTCTATGACGCCTGAAGATAATATCATACAAAATATCTTAAGACGTGCAGACATTGCTCTCTTTAAAGCAAAAGAGAATGGTCGTAACCAACTCTCATGCTCTGACGATGCCTAGGCTTCTCTTGCTTTGGTAATGATCTGCTCAACGATGGATGAATCTTCAAGTGTTGAAATATCTTGAGTAATCTCTTCACCTTTGGCTATAGCTCTTAAAATACGTCGCATAATCTTACCTGAACGTGTTTTTGGTAGACCAGGTACTTCGATGATGTGATCTGCTTTTGCAATGTTACCTATCTCAGTAGCAAGTAGATCATTAATATGGTTTTGAATATCTTTATTTATATGTCCCTCTTTAAGTACAATATAGATGAAAATAGACTCACCTTTTATATCATGTGGACGTCCTACAACGGCAACTTCAGCCACTGAATCATCTCTATTTACAGCTGCTTCAATCTCTGCAGTACCCATACGGTGTCCAGAAACGTTTATAACATCATCTACACGACCTGTAATCGTAATATATCCATCTTCATCAACAACAGCTCCATCACCAGAGAAATAAACTGGCTTACCATCTTTTACTGCATCTCCGAAGTATGCTTTTGCATAACGCTCAGGATCACCCCAAATGTTTCTTATCATACTTGGCCAAGGTTTAGTGATACAAAGCATTCCAGTCTCACCTGCTTCTTTAGGAGTTCCATCATCGTCAATGACCTCTGCCATGATACCAGGAAGTGCAAATGTAGCACATCCAGGTTTGATCGGTGTAGCACCAGGAAGTGGTGAAATCATATGTCCACCAGTCTCTGTCTGCCACCATGTGTCAACAATGGCACACTTAGAATTACCAACAGTTTCATAATACCATTCCCATGCAGGTGGGTCAATAGGTTCACCTACTGTTCCTAATACTTTGAGGCTTGATAAGTCATATTTTTCAGGCTCATGGTCACCCATTTTATGAAGCACACGAATAGCTGTTGGTGCAGTATAGAATTGGGTGATCTTGTGGTCTTGTACCATTTTCCATGCACGTCCTGCATCTGGATAAGTTGGTACACCCTCAAACATCACTGTTGTAGCACCAGCAGCAAGCGGTCCATATATAATGTAGGTATGTCCTGTGATCCAACCAATATCTGCTGTACACCAATACACGTCATCATCTTTTATATCAAATACCCATTCCATAGTCATTTGTGCCCAAAGAATGAAACCAGCTGTTGAATGCTGTACACCTTTTGGTTTCCCTGTACTTCCAGATGTGTAAAGTAAGAAAAGAGGGTCCTCACTCTCCATAGCTTCAAAAGGACATTCAGCATGCTGAGAAGTGATAAGTTCATTATAGTTATAGTCTCTACCCTCTACCCATTTAGTAGGTTCATGATTTCTTTTTACAACAAGTACAGCCTCAATACTATCTCCTCCTTGATCCAAAGCATCATCAACAACCTGTTTAAGCATATATGGTTTACCCTTTCTGTAGGCACCATCAGCAGTAATTACGATCTTCGCTTCAGCATCTTCTATACGGTCTTTTAAAGCTTCTGATGAAAAACCACCAAATACTATAGAATGAATCGCACCGATACGTGCACATGCAAGCATTGCGTATGCAGCCTCAGGTATCATAGGCATATAAAGAACAACCCTGTCACCTTTTGTGACATTAAATTCATGTCGAAGAAGATTTGCCATTTTGTTGACATGTAAGGAAAGCTGGGCATAAGAGATCTCCTCTACATCACCCCTGTCACCTTCGAACAATATAGCTGTTTTATGTGCATGATCTGCGAGATGTCTATCTATACATTGATTAGAAACATTGAGTCTTCCTTCTGTAAACCATTTATAAAAAGGTGCATCACTCTCATCAAGTACTTTATTGTAGGCAGATAACCAGTCTATCTTCTCATCTGCGAATGACTTCCAAAAGCCTTCATAATCTTCTATAGCTCTGTTTTGAAGTTTCCAATAGGCATCCATACTTGGAATAGCTGCATCTTTAGCGAACGTAGGGTTTGGTTGATATATCTTTTTATCTGCACTCATTTAACACTCCTCTAATAATATGTGTATATTGTAACATATTTGGAGATTGTATAGAAGATTATGAAAAAGAAGTGTGGTAGCGTAATAAAGGAGTTTTAACTCCTTTATCTTGCTAAGTATTAAGAGGAATAAGTCAAATTTACTAGTTATTATTAGCCATTGCTTCGATCTTACCAACAACTGAAGGATCTTCAAGTGTAGAGATATCTTGAGTGATCTCTTCACCTTTTGCAATAGAACGAAGAATACGTCTCATGATCTTACCTGAACGTGTTTTTGGTAGTCCTGGTGCAAACAATATATCATCACATAATGCGATGTTACCGATCTCTTTTTTGATGATATTGTTGATCGTCTTAACCTCTTCTACTTCATCTGCAACACCATCATCAGACTTAAGTACAATATATGCGAAGATACCTTCACCTTTAAGGTCATGTGGTTTCCCAACTACTGCTACTTCTGCTACATTATCATGTTTCTTAATAGCAGCTTCTACTTCAGCAGTTCCCATACGGTGACCAGAAACGTTGATAACATCATCCGTACGTCCAGTAATTGTAATATAACCATCTTCATCGTATCTTGCACCGTCACCTGTAAAGTATACAGCTTTACCATCTTTAGTTACATCACCAAAGTATGATGAAACATAACGCGCTTCATCGCCCCAAACACCACGAATCTGTGAAGGCCATGGTTTAGTGATACACATATAACCTGTCTCACCTACTTCTGCTACTTCACCCGTTGCAGGGTCTAAAATTTCAGCCATTATACCTGGAAGTGGAAGTGTCGCACAAGCAGGTTTAATTGGTGTTGCACCTGGAAGTGGCGATACGATATGACCACCTGTTTCAGTCTGCCAGTAAGTATCAACGATAGCACATTTACCTTGCCCTACTTCTTCATAGTACCATTTCCATGCCGGTGGGTCAATTGGTTCACCAACTGTTCCTAGAACTTTTAGAGAACTGATGTCATATTTCTCAGGCTCATCTTCACCCATTTTATGTAATACACGTATTGCAGTAGGAGCTGTATAGAATTGATTAATTCTATGGTTTTCAACCATTGCCCAAGGACGACCGGCATCAGGGAATGTAATAACACCTTCGAACATAACTGTTGTAGCACCCATCGCAAGTGGTCCATATACGATATATGTATGTCCTGTGATCCATCCAATATCAGCTGTACACCAGTAAGTATCATTCTCTTTTACATCAAATACCCATTCCATAGTCATTTGAGCCCATAGTATGTATCCAGCTGAGTTATGTTGTACACCTTTTGGTTTACCTGTTGAACCTGAAGTATAAAGTAAGAACAATGGATCTTCTGAATCCATGACTTCTGCTTCACATTGAGCTGACTTACTTTTGATTAGTTCATTGTATGAGTAATCTCTTCCTGCAACCCAAGTAACATCTTCATGGTTTCTCTCAACAACAAGAACCTTTTCAACTGGTGAATCACCTTCAAGTGCAGCATCTACAACTGGTTTTAACATATATGGTTTGGTTTTTCTGTATGCACCATCTGCAGTGATAACCACTTTAGCTTCTGCATCTTCAATTCTGTCTCTTAATGCTTCAGAAGAGAATCCACCAAATACGATAGAGTGAATTGCACCAATTCTAGCACAAGCTAACATAGCATATGCAGCTTCAGGGATCATTGGCATATAGATTACAACTCTATCACCTTTTTTTACGTTAAAATCTTCTTTAAGTAAGTTAGCAAACCTATTGACATTTTTAAATAGATCCAAATAAGTGATAGTTTGAACATCACCTCTGTCACCTTCAAATATGATCGCAGCTTTGTTTTTACGTGTGTCTAAGTGTCTATCAATACATTGCTCAGCAACATTTAATTTACCACCATTAAACCAATTTACAAATGGAGCATTACTCTCATCTAATACATCTGTAAATGGCTCTATCCAATCTATTTTATCTTTAGCCATATCACCCCAAAAACCTTCATAGTCCTCAGTTGCGTAATCTTGCAGATCTTGGTACTCACACATGTTTTTTATTCTTGCATTCTTTGCAAACTCTTTGTTTGGGTTAAATATTTGATTTGACATTTTATTCCTTTATACTTTAGTTAAATTATTTTAGCACACCACAAATAGATTTTTTGCTATGTACTAAAATTATATTATTAATAGGATACATTTATCCTATTGGTTACAGCTTCAAACAGTTACATATTTACATTAAAATAAATAGTAAACACACCTTTATAGCCCGTCAGCTACATCGCATCACGACATTCATGGTTTAAACCTTTCACATAACATTCATACACTTTTTTTGCAGGTATATTATTTTGATAGATCTTCAATACCTGTCGTATGAAATCAATGGGATACTCTACAAAGTGCCCATTGTCTTCCTTGTAATATTGATCAAGTGTTTGATACATTAATGCATAAATTATAGGCTCCTCTTTTTTTAACCTTTTAAGATCTTCTGCAGCTTGAATCAATGTTTTATCATTGAACTCACCACGTGTATGAATATGTTTTCTTTTTTCTACATATTCATTAAGATCTTTCTCATTACGCACATAATCTGTAAACAGTTCTATGAGTGTCAAAATCTTCCTCCTTTATAGTGTAAATTTAATCTTTTTTTGTTCTGCTTCGTATAAATATCTCTATTAAGCTCACAACAATATCTAAACTTTTTTCACCATCAAAAACTTTTAATAATTTCTTTTTGGTATAAAAATCCTGTATCTCTTTTAATGGTGCATTGTAAATATTCATTCTGTCTTCAAAAATCTCGATATTATCATCTAAACGTGTTTCATCAGACTCAGAAATTCTTCCTAAGATACGTTCTCTTGCTGTCTCTTCACTTACTGCAACTTCAATAACGGAACAAAGCGTTATATCTTCTTCTTTTTCAAGAATATCATTAAGTGCATACATCTGTTCAGTACTACGAGGATACCCATCTATCAACACGGTGTTAGTTGGCGCATTTTTAATAGCAGTCATAATAGTAGCAAGAATAATATCCAATGGTACCAAGGCCCCTTTTGAAATATATCCTCCAATAGTTCGACCCAGATCAGTCTCTCTGGCTATTTCATCTCGTAACATATCTCCAGTAGAATAATGAACCATACAATCACTATGTCTATCTGCGATAATACTAGCATCCGTTGTTTTACCTGAACCCGGTGCACCAATAAGTAAAAAAAGTTTTTTCATTATATACCCCAAAATATAAGTTAAATTTATTATGACATATCAATATAGCATTTATATAGCATAGGTAAAATTTATTTTAAGAATCTATATTTCTTTGCTAAAGTACCGCTAAAACGTTTCTAAAGTGGCCGTATATTCGTTTAAATATAGATGATTGAGAATTTATATTCATACATTGACCCTTTCATCTTTAAAGAGTTTAAATTTATTACGTAATGATGAGATTTTTTTACGGGAATAGCCCAATTTTTCAGCTATTTTCACATCTGGATATTTAAACTGTAAGGACTCTATGATCATTAATGCGTAAGCAGAAATACTTAGAATACCATCTTCCTGTACAGACATATTCTTTGTGACGATCTCTACTGTTTTATATGGTTTGTTCACACTTATAAAACTAGATATGATAAACATTCTATTTTCTAATAATTTAAACAAAATATTTTGCTGTTTTATACCTAGTGTTTCTAAACCTGATATATACAACTTATCATAACTGCTACTTGTTTTGATCTTCTCCATCCAATTTGGATCATTTAGCGGAATATATACTATATTTATCTTTTCTAAATTAGCGTATGCCAGCACAAGTTGATCTATAAAACCTACATTATTGGTAACTATGATCATAGGAAATGATATTTCATCTATATATTCTGATACATTGACATCTTTTAAAATGTATTCATGATAGTTCTTATAGAGTGCATGTTTTTTTTCAAGTGCATCATACATTTCATAATGTTTCACTTTATGTACTAAGATATCAACATCAACAGGTTTCATCAAATAATCTTTTGCACCTAATGTGAGGGGGATAGTGAGGGATTCACTACTCTTATGATTTACTAGAAGTAAAATAGGCTTATTTTGAAACTTGAGTATAAAACTTTCTATCTCCATAGGAGAAAAAACTGTAGATAACAAATACATATCACCACTACTTTCTCTCATAGCCATATTTATACAATCAAAAAGTTCAACTTCATAGCCTGCTTTTTTTAATGTGTAAATACTACTTTGGTTAGATAATATTTCTTTTTCAATAATCGTTATGACCATTTTTTCCTCTTATATACTCTTTATATCAGGGATTATACTCACCCACCATAGCATCAATATAGCATTGGAGCAATATTTAGCTATATGCACCTTTATATTCAGGCATTTCTTTAAGTTTTAGGTACATCATTGCAGACATGACCGCATCATTGACTGCATCATGCTGACCTAGTTTTGGTAAATCGAGTTTTCCCATGATCGTGTCAAACTTTAAATCCACAAATTCATGTGCAGATTCTTTTTGATATCTTTTATAGTACATACTTGAAAGTTCTATACTTTTGTTGGGGATAGTTGTTCCTATAAGTTTCTTTGCATAGCGGTTGATCATAGCAATATCAAATTTTATATAGTAGCCGATAAGTGTTCTGTTACCTATAAAATGTAAAAATTCTTCAATGGCTACTTTAGCATCAATACTATTTTGCATATCAATAGGTCTGATGTGGTGTATTTTGATACTCTCTTCATGTATGTGCTTCTCAGGTGTTATATACCTCTCAAAAGACTCACTCAACTCAATTTTATTTTCGATGATCTTTACCCCACCGATAGAAAGAATTTCATCTTTTTTTATATCTAACCCTGTCGTTTCACAGTCAAAAGAGACAAATTCTTCATTTTGGGTTATTTCATCAAATAAAAATGAGAACTCTTTATTCTTAAGTTTCGACTTTTTATACTGGTGTTTTAACTTTTCGATCATTATGCTAAGTTACCTAAACGGAAATGATGTGAGATGAATTTTTTAAATGCATTTACAACAGCAAAACTGTCTTTGAGCATATCTCTTTCACTTTTTCCCAAAATACTTGCATCGATCACGTTATTAAGCGGTAAACCTTTTTTTTGCTTTAATATATGACACTGAAGTCTTAACCGTGCTAATAGTCCTAGAGCTTCGATAAGTTCTGAAGCCATCTCTTCTTCTAATACACCTAATTTACGTAATTTTTTTATTCGTGCAAGTGTATTGTTTGCTGTAACTTCGTTTTCTAGCGCTAAAGATCTGACTCCCTGAACTATGGCAAAGATACCACCTTTTTTGATATCTATCATACCATCATCATTTGTACGTAGTGAGGAGAACATGCCGATAGGTGTTTGAAAGAGAAGTGCATTCCTAGCAAAATAAGCCATAAATACATCTTTTTGTTTAACCATAGCAAAGATCTTAGTCATTAATGGATCTAATAAAGTGGCATCCCCTGCCACACATTTGGCATCAAAGAATATAGCAAGATCCATATAATAGTCCATATCTTGACCTTCAAACCACTCTTCAATTTGATCTTCAAATTCAGCTTGAGTCTTACACCAATACGGATTGTTCACCATAATGTTACCATCACACGGAGGAAAACCAAATGATATAAGTTCTTGTGTAAACTGTTCCATATATGGACGGAATTGCTCTACATCTGTATCATTTGCAACAATCAGAGCATTATCCTGATCTGTTCTAATGATCTGTTCATCCCTTCCTTCACTTCCCATCACTAACAGTGCACATTTATCGTGTAATTCTTCGGGGACAACAAAACTAAAAAGTTTTTCATAAATTTTAGCATTAAGTTCTGCAACCATTTTTCCAATGTATTTTGTTGTCACACTCTTATCATAGAGTGACTTGATCGTTTTATTTACATCATTACTTGCATTTCTAAGCTCTTCAATGTTCTTAGCATTAGCTATTTTTACGGTAATAATATGTGTATGATTTGCAAAATAACTCAATATATCTATTTGCATGATCAACCCCACTAACTTTCCATCTTCAAGCACTCCAACTCTTTTAATGTTATTTTTCACTACTTTTAATAACACTGAAAATAAAAAACCATCTTTTTCTACAGCGAGAAATGGATAATTAGCGATCTCTCCTATAGGGCTGCTTAGATCTTTTCCTACCAACAAAACATCTTTTTTTAAATTTGAGTCCGTTACAACACCATAGCGGTCACCATCTTGTACAATAATAGTAGAAGTTTTTCCTGCCATAGATTTTTCTATGGCATCTTTTATATTTGTATCTGCGCTGACAATACATGGTTCATGTATATATAGGTCACTTACTTTTGAAAACATAAACGATGAGATATCCGAGCCATACTCTTTGTTTTTAAGTGTTCTAAATCTAGAAGTCATGCTTTTGAGGAAAAAGCTTTCAAATTGTTTGTTTGAATCCAACAAACTTAAAAATGTAGATTTTTTTAATTCATAACAGATAAGCTCTTCATTCACAACAAACTTACTTTCTGTTTTGTTGTATATCAAAGAATCTGCATCAAACTCATCTTGTTCATGATAAACAAAGGTCAATTCATCATTATTATTATATTCATTGACTTCACCTTTGATTATTATGTAAAAATAATCACTCATTTTTTCTGGAGATATAAGTACCGTATCTTTATGATAATACGCTATATCCATGTTTTTTATCACTGATTCTAGTTCGAATGAAGTTAGTTTATCAAAAGGGTGGATTTCTTTTATAAAATTTTCTTGGTCATGAAGGCTCATAATTTTCTCTTACTATTTCTATATTAAATGGTGAACCTGTCCCTCCCCCGAAGAGGGAGAAGAAAAAAGTGGGACAGGAAAGTGTTCTTAGTGATCGTGCGCTGCACCTACACCTGAAGGGAGACGGATGCTTTCTACAAGCTCCTGAATCTCTGCCGGTGGTGGTGGTGTTGCTCTTGATACAACATAAGCCACGATGAAGTGGATCGCCATACCAATTGTACCGATACCAGTTGGTGCAATACCGAAGAGGTAATCTTCTTTTGCTCCACCCATAAATACAAAGTATACAATATAGAAGAATGTGAATGTAAGACCAACTGCCATACCAGCAATTGCACCTTCTTTATTCATTCTCTTATCAAATACACCCAAGATAATCACTGGGAAGAATGATGCTGCTGCCAATCCAAATGCGAATGCAACAACCTGTGCAACAAATCCTGGAGGGTTGATACCTAGATATCCGGCCACTAGAATCGCAACGACTGCTGCTGCTCTTGCCAATCTAAGTTCTGCTTTCTCAGTAAGTGTTGACTTTCCTGTTGTT
>CBFHPE010000037.1:335-17255 GCA_965657515.1 Sulfurovum sp. | reverse complement strand
ACTTTGTCTGCGCATCCACGCGATATATTTGTTAAGTAGAAGTGTCACAAAGAACATCCGCTCTTCATCATTTAGATGAGAAATAGAAAAAATAGCTATCTTTGCTTTTCCCTCTTCATCATAAAGTAATTTTTGGATATCAAGGTTATCACCTTCAAGCCATTGAGAAAAGTTTGGTGATGCCAGTAGACCATTAAACTTCGTTGCCAAAATGAAACGTTTCTCTTTGGCGTAAAAATCTTCCAAAGGTAGTACACCTATTTTATCAAAAGAAGGCGTAATGATCTTACCTATGATCGTAGCAATACTCAAAGGCTCTTTTGCGACCCATGCTTTAGAGACGATCTGCGCTAAAAGGATGTACTCTTTTGATTCCAGTGGATCACCATTAATACCGACAAAAGAGAGAAGACTGCTTACTGTACTCTTGAGATAAGAAGAAAAGGTATCACTGTCATTCATCACTTCTGAAGGAGGGATATCCAGTGAAGACATCACATTAATGGCAACACCAGATGAAGACCCTGGGGTATAAATGGTTTTATCTACTTTATGAAACTTATCAACACGGGTGCTGTCCTGTCCCCAACTCTCTAAACCTTCTTTCCATATGGTTGAGATCTTCTTGGCATAATCCATCGATTCTTCATTTTTTGCACCTGCTTCATCTCTTACCCATGGTTCAAATACTTCTGAAGAAAATGTCGGGTCACTAAGACAGAGATTACCCATGTCTCCTTTTGGATCAATGATGATGGAAGGTATGTTATCTAATGCTGCTTCTTCCATAATGCCAACGCCAAGTCCCGTTTTACCAGAGCCCGTCATTCCTATGATTGCTGCATGTGTTGTGAAATTTTTATTTTTAAGCAAAGTGAGTGCTTCTGTGGGATCCATGGTATTTTTATCTACATCCTTACCCAGATAAAAAAGTCCTAACTTTTCATATATTTCATTCATGCTATTCTCCTTTGGATTAATTGGTCAAGATCGGGGATTGAATTACAGGGTCACCGACGGTTTCTGTAATTGGGGGTCGGGATACAGGATCACTCACTCTATTGGGGATATCTGCAGTACTACTGTTTTCAGTATTATTATTGTCATTCTTTTTAGGAGGCTTAGGTTTAACAATACCCTGTACCATATATCTGATAGCCTCTTGTGACTTCTCTTTTAACACAACCAAAACTTTATCATTACTGTGATATACATCAAAGAGTTCTACATCTTGCATCACAATATCTACTTCTACTCGGTCGTCACTTCTTGTAGGAAGAGTATATTTGATTCCTTCTACGCGTACAAGCTGATTGTTATCTTTCATGACCACCCAGCATACTTTTGCTCGGGGAAGCGCATACAGTGAGTTTGCAGTTGACTCTATGCAGAGTCTTGTAAATTCCTCTTTTATGATCGTAAGATTTCCATCAGAGCTCAAGATATCTTTATAAAGTACTTGGGTAGCCTCTGTGATCTTTTTTGTTTTTTTCAGTTGTTTTGAGAGATGTTGATTAGAGTCTTGTAATATATCAACTGAAGAAAAAAGTGCCACTAACACTATACCCATCAAAGCTATGGAGATCAACACTTCCAAGAGGGTAAATGCTTTATGACCTGTCATTTTACCCGTCCATCAACCCGACACGAACAGCTTCTTCGTAGGATGTTCTTCCAGAGACAAGCATCTCTTTGAGTTTATCTGAGATGGTCTTCATACCATTCTTTTTCATTGCATCTCTCACCTGATGGTCATTAAAGCCATCTTTCATCATCTCTTTTACATGATCATCCATGATAAAGAGTTCTCCAATGGCCTGTCTCCCATGATACCCTGTAAAGTCACATGTCGTACAACCGACAGCTTTATAGTATCTGTTCTCCTTAAGAAGTTTAAGATCCTCCAAAGTATCATCCAAAAGTGTTGTCTCTTCTTTACAGTTTTCACATAGTTTACGTGCCAGTCTTTGTGCAAGTACCCCCAAAAGGGTGGAAGAGATCAAGAAGTTTTCTATCCCCATGTCCATAAGACGACTTAATGAAGAAGTGGCATCATTGGTATGGAGTGTTGAAAGGAGGAGGTGTCCTGTAAGAGCAGAACGCAAAGCGATGTCTGCTGTCTCCGAGTCACGAATCTCTCCTACCATAATGATATCAGGGTCTTGTCTCAATATAGAACGCAACCCTGCAGCAAAAGTAAGTCCTACCTTTGCATTGACCTGTATCTGAGAAATGTTGTCAGCGTTATACTCGATAGGGTCTTCTACCGTAATGATATTTTTATCCGGTGTTGTAATATGCTGTAAACACGCGTGTAAAGTGGTTGACTTACCTGAACCTGTTGGTCCTGTAACCAGAATCATCCCGTGTGAATGATTTAAAAGCTTATAAAGGCTCTGCGTAACATCATCTTGAAAACCTAACGATTGCAGTGTCGGGATATGGTCACCTTGTGCCAGTATCCTCATCACCACTCTTTCACCATGATAAGTAGGAAGGATGGAGACCCTTACATCCAGTGTTTTCCCGGAGATACTGATCTGTGTTCGTCCATCCTGAGGAAGTCTCTTTTCAGAGATATCAAGGTTTGAGATGACTTTAACACGATTGATCACCAAAGTAGTAATATTTTTTTCAAGGTCTATATGTTTTTTTAGTGCACCATCTATACGTAAACGTACCTCACCTTTGTGTTCACCACTCTCTATATGGATGTCACTTGCACCTTTTTGTATGGCCTGAAAAAACAATGAGTTCACAAGTTTGATGATAGGGGCAGACTCTTCACTTGAGAGCAGGTCTTGAGAGTTTCTAATGAACTCCAAAAGGTCTGACTCTACTTCAAACAGTTCATCTGAAGTGGTGGACATCTTTTCAAAATCAGACCCTGTTTGGATCTCAAGAAATTTATTTTTAAGTCTTTCAAAACTCTCTGTATCCACAATGTTCACAGGATAAGATAAAGAGAGTTTAGAGAGATGATTTAAGGCATCTACCAATGTTTTTTCTTCTACAATACATCTTTTTTCGCCATCAACTTGAGAAAAAAGTAAGGCATGTTTAAGTGCTAACTTATGATTGATCTCATCTTCCCAGAGAGGCTCAAGGTTTACATCGCTCAATCTAGGGAATTGCATCATATTGCCTCTGGCTCATTTAGAAGATCAAGATTACTCTTAGGCGCACGGCGTATTCTATTTCTTGCAGAAGAAGGTTCTTCAACCTCAGTCACTTTTGCTGTATTTTCTGAAGTACGTGATATCCTGTTACTTGCTGGAACCTCAGTTTCTGAAGAAGATACACCACCCTCTCCTTCAATTGCTTTTTCCACTAATCTATTATAGCGTTCCTGTACCTCATCAAGTTCTGATAACATACTTTTTAACTCTTGTAAATCAGCACTTCTGCGTACGATATAAGGGGTAAGGTAGACCACAACATTCTGTTCACGTTCTACATCTGAATTATGCGTAAAAAACATGTTCCCTAAAATAGGTATCTCTGACAGATAAGGAACCTCTGATACCGCTTGTCCTCCAACTCTTTTTATAAGCCCTCCCAAAATGACGATCTCACCATTTTTGACAATTGTATTTGTCTTTACTGTTCTTTTTGTAGTGGTTGGTCTATCTGCGATCTGCTCTGAAGAAGGATCAAGATCTTCTATCTGTACTTCTACTTCCAATGTCACCTGATTGTTGCTGGAGAGTCTTGGCTTGACCTTCAGAGTCAACCCAATATCTTCCCTAGAGTAGTTATTCACTACATTGGAAACACCAGATGTAGATTGTTGTGCTGCAGTTAAGATCGATCTAGTCTGACCTACGTATATCTCTGCCTCTTTGTTGTTTGTACAAAGGATAGAGGGTTCAGATAAAAGGTGTGCTGCACCATTTTTTTGTAAGAAGTCCAATTGTGCCCCAACAGCAAACACCTTATTGGTTGAATCTATTTTAAAGGCTGGATCAGAAGAATAGATAGGGTTACCATTTGAATCAAGGCCTTCATACGACTCAGTATTTTGATTTAAAAACCCTAGAAGTGCCGGAGACATTTGTAATGCAGAAGCTCCCATATTTCCAGCCAAAGAAAATAGTCCGGATGAACCAATGGCACCACCATTGATACCGTATTTTAAACCTATCTGTGCAGCCAAGTTGCTATCGATCTCAACGATCTTTGCCTTGACATATACCTGTACTTTAGGAATATCAATCTTGCGTACGGTCTCTCTTATGTTCTTCATCTGTTCTGCTGTTGCAAGGAGTATCAGCGCATTTCTCTCTATATCTGAAACCACCATTGCTTTACTCGCAGGTTCAGCACCTTTTTTAGGTGCTTTTACTGCCTCATTGTTCATCTGAGAGATCAGCTTACTCATGATCTTTTCCATCTCTTCAACATTAGAGTTCTTCAAACGGATAACATACATCTTTTGCGTCGTACTTTCACCTTGAATATCCAACTGTTTAATATATTTCATCATGCGAGTTATATTGTCACGTTTCCCAACAAGTATCAAAGAGTTTGTCGCTTCATCTTTAAAAATATCTACCTTTTCACTCTCAATCGTTTGAGGGAAGATCTTCTTAGCCATATTTTGTGCATTAGGAAAAATATCTTTCACAATGGAGTTTTCCAACTTTATCACCACAGATTTTTTTTCACCTTTTTCTTCTACTGCTCTAATGATCTTTGATATGGAACGTAAAGTTCTAGGGTTTGCAGTTACAGCCAACACATTGTTCTCTTTAAACGAGATCACTTTTGCACTTTTTTCCAATAATGGTTTGATCTTTGCACGAAGGACAGCTGCATTAGAGCTTTTGAGAGGGAATATCACTGTTTTCATTGTTTCACCATCTATGCTGGAACTAACCTCTAACCCTTCACCTGCAGCAGTGCTTGCTTTTACCACTTTGTAGTATTCACCCTGATCTACAAGTGTCAGTCCTTTTCCGCTCAAAATAGAGTTTGCAAGAGGGATAAGAGCACTCTTCTTCACTGGAACTTGAGAAACAAAGTCGATCTTTCCCTTAAGCTCCCCCTCTATTAAAATATTTGTTTGAGTGATCTTGGACACCATTTCAACAAAGTCATGAAGGTTCAAATTACGAAAATTTACATCTACACGTTCCTCTTCTGCATGTAACCCTATTGACAATATAAGCATTGTGCTCAAGATTATTTTAATTAACTTCATACTCTAACTCCATTTCTTCTTTTCCTCTCTCTATCACTAATGTCAAGTTTTCTACGTTTTTAATGTTTTTATATATTCCAAAGGCTGCATTATAGCTGTTAACTGCTTGTCCATTTACAGACTTGATTATATCATTTCTTTGTAAACCAAGTTTGGAAAAAGGAGAATCTTTTTTTACAAAACTGATGCGAAAACCTTTGACATTTTTACCCTCTTTGATCTCTGCTATGCCGATATTCTTATAGATATCATCCATATTCTTTGCATAATGATCAAACAAAGACTTATCTATGATCTTATGATCTCCTGCATCTGTGACATCTCCCTCAGGTACACTGCTTTTAACCCTTTGACTAGTAAAACTCATTGGTGAAGGTTGTGCTGTAGTAGAACTTTTTGATGTACGTTTTTTTATCTTCTCCAACACAACTTCATAATTTTTGCCATGTTTGGAAAAAAGTGCAAAGTCACTACCTGCACCTTCAAGTACAAACCCGTTGATTTCTTCCCCTTTGGCAAGGACTTTTGTTTTTGATTTATGCTGTATAGTGATCACTGTTGTATCTGAAGCATTATAGATGGCTAAAAGTTTTATATCTCTAATGCTTCCAACAGGTTTACGTCTTGTCTCTTTTTTCTTCATCGTTGGAGCAGATGCTTCATTGGGTGTTAGTTTGACCCTGTAATACAGTGCCTTATTTCCTTTTTCTTCTACATGGTCTACCCCGCCTGCAGGTAACCACAGCACTTCAGCTATCACCCATAAAGCCTTGATAATGACCACCACTACAAATACTACTATAAGTTTTTTCATGGTGTCGGGTTTAAAAAGATGTTTCATAATACCATCCTTCCTCTCCTTGTTTCAGCTTAGATTGAAGCATTCCCAATGCTTTGATGTCAGTAAAGTCCATACGCAACATTTGCTTGTCCAGGTCAACACTTCCTCTTGCTTCACCAAAAGGTCCCTCTGCTTTTACTGTAAGATCCAAAGGTGCCAAAATAGTTTGAGAGATACACAAACTCTCTATCTCTGTAGGCGTCATTGTTTTTAAAGACTCATCGATCATCAAAGTATCAAAGTGAGCACTTGAATAAAAAAGAAAAGTAAAAAGCTCTAGCTCTTTGATGGTTGCCAAAGGTATGCCTTTCACATATACAGTGACATTTTCAAGACTTAAAGAGAAGATTCCTTCACTTCTGCTCTCTTCGTTGAGCTCTATATCATGTTTGACCAGTTCCTGTTCAAGCTTGAAATAGAGCTCCTCCTTAGGCATAAAGAGTATAACGACAAACCAGATAAGTAACAATACTGCAACTGTCTTTTTTACCATCTGCATTTCAACTCCACTTTATAACTTGTACCAGTTTTTTGTACATCTAGTTTGTCTATGATGACAGGTGTATTCAAAATTTTACTACCTAGTTTATTTAACTCACTTGGCTTTAACCCTGTGTATACTGCCGTCACTTTTCTGGATTTTTTACTCCATTTTACTTTTGATTCAGAAACAAGTGTTTTAAGCTTCTCTACTTTTTGACTTATTTTTTTATCTGCCCACACTTTTTTAAGTGCCACAACTTCTTTGATCTCTTCTATAGTTTGCGTCACTTCGTTACGCTCACCTGACTGAGAAGAGACAGCATGCTGTTTATATAGATACATACTGAACATCAAAAGGAAAGCACCTAAGACCATCAGTTCATTTTGATACCGTTTCCAATTCATAAGGTACCTTCCATACGCAGATCATTGCTGCCTTTTATTTCAGAGACCTTGAACTGTGCTTTTTTACCTAAGCTCTCTAAGCGCTGGGACACCTGTTTGCTACTGCAAGAAAAATTTGCCTTCACACTCTTGTTATCCATATAGAAAGAGGTAAGCGTAACCCCTTTAAAGAGCATACCTGATAGCTTTTTGATGGCATCTCTTTTTGTTCTTTCTGTTTTATCTAGCGCTCTATATTTATTCACGATACCTTCACGTGTATAGCTACTTTGCAAAGAAGGATACTCAGCATATAGTGACTGCAACTCTTCTTCAGCAGACCCACTTTCCCCTCCATAACGTGAACCTTCGATCAAGAACATCAAGGCAAAAAATATAAAGAAGGCAGATAAGAGTATGGCTTGTTTTACAGTAAAAATAGAAGATGAAGCATCTTCAACAGAGACTCCCTTATTTGGAGTAAAATCTCTATTGAAATTTAAGGAAGATGATTCTTCAAGGCTTAAAGCAGTTGCAGGGACAACAACCACGGTATCATCTAACACCATCAGCGCATCTTGATCACTTAAAACATAAGGTGCCGTGAATTTCTCTACTGACTGCTGTACAAAAAAGATCTTGGATACATCCCCTTGGTTAAAACCTTTTGAGCGCAAAAAATCTGTGATCTTTTCAATATCATATGCGATAAACGTCCAATACTCACCCTCTTTGTATACAAAAAAATCATAAGAACCTTCGCCATCCAGTAATCCCTCAAATAGGGAGACTGCTAACTTTTTTGCCTGATACGCATAGGTAACAGGTAATATCTCTTTTTTCAGTGTATAAAACTGAGGTGTCAACATTATATTGACAGGTTCTGACAAGGATACATGCTTCATAGTGGCATGCACAAGAAGAAGTTCTTTACTACTTTCCATAAAATTCAAAATATTTTGCCTCTCCTTGCACATATTCAAAACTAAACCTGTACGGTTTTTCTGCAATTTCATAAGAGACCAGACATCTACTCTCTTCTAAAAATGTCTCTCCTGCCAATATCTTTTTTCTTTTAGCATACTCACCGCCATTCATGGTAATGAACGTTTCTAAATTACTTCTGGCAGGATCTTCATACCACTCTTGGACACTTTGCAGGTCTATTTCAAACATCAATGCAATGAGTTCCGGGGAACTGTACTCCGCATCGACAACGTTGGATGACCCTGAGAAAGAAAAATATCTCTCCCATGGAACTTGACTTACTTGCTTATCATCCACCTCAAACTGATAGCGACTCACGATAGCTGTAAATTGTTGATATGATATAATACCGTTTTTTTGCCTAAATCTGCTGTATGCCCCTTGGCTGAGACTTTCTTGACCTCCTATCTCTTCAAGAATTATCTCCTGAAGCCTGATACCATCCTCCAGGTCATATTCCTGCACAAGAAAATCAAATACTGTTTGTGCCAGAACATAAGGTTCCTGCATTTCAGGGTCATTAGCACTTCCAAGCCAATTGATATTGACAGCATTTGAAAGTGGTTTACACGCTAAGGTCATCATAAACCGTCCATCTTCCGAAGCGATAGGGAAAGGCGCTAGATAGAGTGTAGAAAAAAGTGTTTTTTTATCTTCAAGCGCGTTAAATACTTTAGTAATATCTGCATAATAGACATTAGCCTGTATCAATGCCTTTGTCTTGGATGAATCTTCTCTTACTTCATCAAGGTAGCTTAACAAGACAGTGGTGAGTGCTATCGTGACTGTAAGCACAGATAATGTGATCAGCAAGGCAAAGCCTTCTCTGTGTTTATCCGCAACAAAGGAATTTTGTGTTTTATCCATCTAAAAGCTCTGTTAAAGTAGAATTTGTAAAACAATTATACCTAAGCTAGGTAAAGGAATGTAAATGTATCAAAAACAGAAGTTAAGATCAGGGTTTTCTCTCATAGAGCTCCTCATCGTTATTGTCATACTTGGAGGACTTGTTGCAGTGGTCGCCCCTGGTCTTATGGACTCTGCAGATCAGGCAAAAAGAGATACGGTCTGTTTAAAGATGAATGATCTTAAAAAGAGACTGGATATGTTCAAACTTGACAACGGAAACTTCCCGGATACAGAGGAAGGGTTCGAAGCACTTTTAAGTAATCCTGATGAAGAAAAATACCCTGGATACAGAGCAAAACCTTACTTGAAAAAACTCCCTAAAGATTCATGGAAGACTCCTTTTCTTTATGTCAACAAAGGCTCGGAAGTTGAGATCATCTCTTTCGCTGCAGATAGAAAAGAAGGTGGAGAAGAGAACAATAAAGATATCTTATTTAGTGAATGTACCGACTAAGATACTTTAAATGAATATACCCATGAGATGTAGCGTACATAAGGGGTTCTCTCTTGTAGAACTTCTTATTGTCATTCTGATCGTCTCTATTGTATATTTCCTTGGTTTTGAGGAATTTGAAATCACCAAAGCAAAGCCCCAACCACTTAGTCCCATGAACCTTAAAACTGAGATCTTAAAATCTGAGCTCTATGAAGGACAGGCTACCCTCATATGTGTTGACAAGTGCCGCAGCTGCTACCTTAGATCTGACCTCTCTTCCTCTTTTCAAACATACCCAAACGCCATTGATCTTCAAGCTATAAAAGCCTATACGATAGATGAAAGTGACTCTCTTGTACGCATAGAATATGGAAGATATGACGATGAAAAGATCTGTTTGGTCATGAATTTTTACGCCAATGGCAGTTCCACACAGATCATTTTGGAAAATAAAGAGGGAGAGGTCTATTTTCTCCCTTCCTTTTTTGAATCTGTATTACGTTTTGACTCTCCCGAAGAGGCTAAAGAATATTGGGTTGACAAAAGTCACACCCTCTCTGATTCAGGAGCATTCTATTGATGGAAAAGGTGCTCATGAAACCATTACGACCGGCATTTACCATTATTGAGATCCTGGTCTCAGTACTTATACTTTCCGTCTCCATCATATACATCCTTCAGATCCACAGCGCCAATCATGAACAGATCGTTTATATCTCAGAGAGAAATAAACATGCACTTGAAGACTCTTTATATTTGAGTGGTGATGTTCTACAATACCATAAAGAAAACAAAAATGCTTATGATCTACTTGCAAAAGAATTTAAGATAAAAGAGTTTAAAAGTCGCGATATACTCAAAAAAACAGAACGTGAACTCTTTATTCCTGAAGAGATCTATATTCTTCCGCCTTCAGATGTACCGGGACCTACAGCAGTTGCCAAGGAGATCAAGTTAAAAGGGAAATATAATGCTGATTATTGGCATTTTGAGATTGACGGTTTATAAAAAGAAGTAATAGCATGTGGTCAAAAGAGACCCCATAGCTATTTGAGAGAGACAGATACTATTTTTTAAGCGGTGTAACGTACATATTGATGTAACGTCCTTCTTGAGATGCTTTACTCTCAAGGTTACCCACATCTTCTAACATAGGCCAAACACGGTTAAGAACATCAACACCCCACTCTGGGTTCGCCATTTCACGTCCTCTTAGGAATACACGTAACTTTACATGTTTCCCTTTTTCTAAGAACTCTCTGGCATGTTTGACTTTATACGCGATGTCATTATCCGCTATCTTACAAGAGAACTTCACCTCTTTTACTTCAATTTTCTTTTGGTTCTTACGTGCTTCTTTTTTCTTCTTTTCCAGCTCGTATTTATGTTTACCATAATCCATTACTTTCGCAACAGGAGGTTTAGCATCAGGGGAGACAAGTACCAGGTCAAGTCCCTTCTCTTCAGCGATATCCATCGCCTCAGCTCTAGAGATGATACCAAACTGCTCGCCATCATCACCCAATACTCTAAGTTCATTTACTCTGATCGCATCATTCATAATAGTGCTATCAGCTTTTTTTCTTCCTCTGTTGTTTCTGTCGTTTTGTTTACTCAAATTTTACCTTCTTGAAGTTGTTTGGTTAATTTTACCATAAATTCGTCTTGTGTAAGATTATACTGTTCTTTGGCTCTTCTGTCACGAATTGCCACAGTTTTATTTTCCACTTCTTCATCTCCGATGATCACTACATAAGGCACACGCTGCTTTTCTGCATTACGAACACGTTTATTAAGAGAGTCATTCTTGTCATACACATCTGCATCGATATCTTGATAAAGTAACTCAGCCTTAAGCTTATTGGCATATTCAACATGAGAATCAGAGATAGGAACAAAGATCACCTGTACCGGAGAAAGGAAGAAAGGGAATTCTCCTGCATAGTGCTCCGTTAAAATGGCGATGAAACGTTCAAATGATCCAAGGATCGCTCTATGGATCATCACTGGATTGTGACGTTCATTATCTTCACCAACATACTCTGCATCAAAACGTGATGGAAGGTTAAAGTCTACCTGAACCGTACCACACTGCCATTTACGTCCAAGTGCATCTGTGATCTTCACATCGATCTTAGGACCATAAAATGCTCCACCACCCTCATCTATTGTATACGGCAGATCATTCTCAACTAAGGCATCTTTGATACCTTCTGTAGCCATCTCCCATACATCATCATCACCAATAGCTTTTTCAGGTTTTGTTGCAACTTCCATAGTGTAGTCAAAATTAAAGAGCTTCATTGTAGCATCAACAAACTCCACTACCTCAAGGATCACCGACTTGATCTGCTCTGGTGTACAGAAAATATGTGCATCATCTTGAGCAAATTCACGTACTCTGAGTAGTCCGTGAAGTACACCTGACTTTTCATGTCTATGCACTGTTCCATACTCATAATAACGCAGTGGCAGATCTCTATATGACTTACCAGAAGCTTTGAAGATCTGTATATGTCCGATACAGTTCATCGGTTTCAGTCCGTACTCTTGCCCATCTATCTCTGTAAGATACATGTTTTCACCATAACAAGCAAAGTGTCCTGAAGTATGCCACATTTGAGACTTAAGGATCTCAGGACCACGTACAGGTTCATACCCTCTCATACGGTGAGACTTATGTAATATAGCTTCTAATTTATTACGAAGTCTAGCACCTTTTGGCATCCAGAACGGAAGTCCTGCCCCAGCTTCTTCGTTGAACATAAAGAGTTCCATCTCATTACCGATCTTTCTATGATCACGTTTTTTCGCCTCTTCGATCATTGCTAAATGTGTTTTTAGTGATTCTTTATCTGCAAAAGCAATACCATAGATACGTGTAAGCATCTCAGCATTTTCATCACCTCCAAGGTAAGCACCTGCTACACGCGTGAGTTTAAAGTTATGTAAAAAACGTAATGCTGGAACATGTGGTCCGCGACAAAGGTCTTCAAATTCCCCTTGTTTGTAGATAGAGAGTGTATCATCCTCAATTCTGGACATTACTTTTTGTTTCAGATCATCATCAGCAAACTTCTCTAAGGCCTCTGCTTTGGTCATCTCGTACTTTTCTATCTTATACTTTTTCTTGATAAGCTCTTTCATCTTCTTTTCGATGGCTTTGAGGTCATTCTCACCTATCTGCTCATCAACTCTGAAGTCATAATAGAACCCTTCATCTACCACCGGCCCTACAAAAAACTGTGAATCAGGATAAAGTTCTGTGATGGCCTGTGCCATAAGGTGTGCAGTAGAGTGACGTACGATCTCTAAAGATGCTTCGCTGTTATCATACTCTATAGGAATTGCTGTGCAGTTTTCTCCTGCACTCTGTGTGTCTATAATATTGCCCTGGTCATCGATGTAACCTATAAGATTTTCGCTCAAATTAGCCCTTTGTGTAAACGCAACCTACATTGTCCGCGTTAAAAATGTCGTAATTATAGCCAAAAGTTAGGAAATATCCTCTGAAGATACGTGCACCGGATTTTATGCTCAGTAGATATCTGGCTGTTCAGGTGCAGGAGGTGCAATATCTTTATAGAAAACATGGTGAGTTCCCCGTTTCTTTTTTGCTGCATACATTGCTTCATCTGCATACTTACTTAACAACATTTCTGTTTTGTTGTCATCAGGACACATACTGATCCCTATACTTAAATAGATATTGACAATAATGTCATCGATCTTATGCTGCCCTATCACTCCGTCTTCCAGCTTTTTCACAAACTTGGGTAAAAATACTTTTTTTCTCTTGGTGATGATAACAAATTCATCCCCTCCAAGTCTTGCAAGAAAATCTTCTTCTCCCAGATAATTACTTAACCTTCGTGTGACTTCTCTAAGCACCTCATCACCCACATCATGTCCATGCGTATCGTTAATGTCTTTAAATTTGTTAAGATCTATAAATAAGAGTGCAAAAAATTCTCTGCTTTTAAGTGCCTTTTTCATCTCTTCTTTATAGACTTTTCTATTGGCTATCCCTGTTAACGTATCTGTGTTGGCATCCACCTCAGTGGTCGTAAGCTCTAGTGTCAATTTTTCGTTTTGTTCATGTATGCGTACAGTATCTTTCAGGAAAAAAAGTGGTAACAAAAAGGTAGTAATAGAAAAAGCCACAAGGACATCATAATTGGTCAACCAGTAAGAGGAGTATAACAATAGACTTATCCCTGCCACAGCAACCGTAACAATACTAATATAAAAATACCCGATACCAAAACTCGAGCCACTCCACATCACTATCCATGCATAAAAAGGTAAAAAATAGATACCATACTGCTCATACAGGATAACAAGAAGTGTCAACACAAAAATGTCAAGTACGATAAGTAAACTTTTTCTATAGACAAGCAGTCGATGGGGATAACGTACGATAAAAGCATAATGCAGAAAAGAGACAAATACCAAGCCCCCAAGCACAACAGAAGAAAGAAAGAGATTGGGAATGATCGCATTGCCTGTTCTCTCAAAAAAAACAAAACTCAAAAACGTCAAAACCACTAAAAAGATCAGTCTGTTCACTGCATGCTTTTTCTCTTCAACGTAATAAATGTTTTTTGCTCTCAAAAGGACTCCTTCTATGCCAAAATCATAGTGAATTCATTCAATACCCCTACATATTAAAAGAAATACTTTTATTAATAGTACAACGAAATTGCTTAATGATTGAATATGATAAAAAGAAGAGATGTTTAGATACATAAGAGATGGTGATCACTATTGGACTTGAACCAACGACTTCTTCCATGTCAAGGAAGTACTCTACCAACTGAGTTAAGCGATCACATTTGAAGACTAGTACATCTTCAAATAAGGTTAGAAGTATAACCAAGAGATACTTAAAGGTTTATCTCTAGTCTTTACAGACCCACGCACTCTCTTGACAAAGCTTATCCAAATATTCGCTGGCTTCACTTTTTCCGTTTTTAAGTGCTTCCCTGAAGTTTTCATAGGCTTTCATTTTGTCATGAGTGACATCTTCCCCCCAGGCATAAAGTACAGCTAAATTTACCTGTGCTGAGGCATTTCCTTTTTCGGCTGCTTCTTTAAAAAGGTCAAGGGCTTTTTGCTCATTTTTTTCTACCCCCAGTCCATCTATATACAGGGATGCCAAATTATTGTATGCTTGAACGATACCGCCTTTTACTGCTTTTTCATACCAGTACTTTGCTTTTTCATAGGCATGTTCATCTGTTTGTCCTGATCCATGATACATTTTTGCTAAATTATATTGTGCTGCTGCGTTACCTTGTTTTGCTGCTTTTTCATACCATTTTTTAGCCTGGGAAGGATCTTTTTTAGCCCCTTTTCCCAATGCATAAAGTAGCCCTGTATTGTATTGTGCTTTAGCATTTCCCTCTTTTGCCAAAATATAAAAAGAATCAAAGGCTTTCTCGTACTCACCTTTGTTGTAATTTTCTACTGCCAGTGTAAATTCATTTGCATTCAAGCCAAATGCCATGATGGCAAATATGATCATACTTTTCATTTTGTCCTCTTTTAACAATTATTATTGAGATTATATCAAGGTCTCGGCAACAAATGTCTTAGTTACTTTTCCGCCAAACCTATAGACACCCTCTTCATAACTCACATACAGTTCATCACCACTCTTAGGATGTACCTTTACCTGATCAGAGACCTTTTCTTCTTGATGATTACGGATAAAACATGCTACCATTCCCGTACCGCAGGCTAGGGTTTCATCTTCAACACCACGTTCATAGGTACGTACATACATCGTATTGTCTTTGATCGTACAAATATTAACGTTACAGTTATATTTATGGCGCAATGCTCTTGCTTCTTCTATGTTAAAATCATCTATATTTTCTCTAACTGCAACAAGGTGTGGTACACCTGAATTTATCAACCACCACTGCTCTCCATACTCTTGTATATCACGTGAGATGATCTCTGGTTCTACCATATCACTTACTACATACAGTCCATTTATCGTTGCTCTTATGACCCCTGCACCGGTAAGAAACTCTGATTTGTTGTCTTTTGAAATACCTTTTTCATGTGCGAAGTGTGCCACTGCACGGCTTGCATTACCACACATATCGGCAGCTGAACCATCAGAGTTATAAAATTCCCACTCAAAATCATACTTTTTATGTGGTAATAGCACGACCAACCCGTCTGCTCCTATACCATTTTGTCTATGACATAGTTTTTGTGCCAGCGCCGACCTGTCTTCTTTTTCCTGGGCGATAAACATTACAAAATCATTGCCATTGGCTGAATATTTAGTCACTGTCATTTAAAGTATCTCCTTTGTTACTCTCTCACATTCTGCTTTTAATTGTGTTAGTGTACCACTATTATCTATAACATAGCTAGCTTTTTTACGTTTATCTTCTACAGGTATTTGTGTATCAATGCGAGACTGTGCCTCTTCTTGTGTGTATCCGTTACGCTCCATCAAACGCTGAAGTTGCTGCTCTTTTGTTGCATAAACGACAATAGACTTTTCTATTGGGTAACGTCCTCCCTCAAAAAAGAGAGGGATATCCACAAGATAGGGTTTTTTCTTTTTATCTAAGACTAGCGATCGCTGTACGATCTCATCATAAATGAGAGGATGCAAAAGATCTTCAAGTGCTTTACGCTTCATGCTGTCTGTAAAGACTATGCTTCCTAAAGCTTTTCTGTCCACCTCTCCATTATTGACCAGCTCTTCTCCAAACATTTCAGCAATAATAGAGGATTGGTCATTCAGTACCTGATGTGCCACCTTGTCTGCATCTATAATCTGAAAGCCAAGTGAAGCAAGAAGAGCAGATACACTGCTTTTCCCCGTGGCGATACTTCCTGTTAGAACAATAGCATATTCAAAAGCCACACACTACCACTTTCTAAATGCTTGAAGCTGCATTTTATCATAACCATAAATGTCATTTCTAAACTGCAGTACTCCATCATAATCTACATAAGAGGTCAGATAGATCACATCAACTGGCACTTGGTTGTCTAATCTTAGATAACCTTTTTTCTTTCCCTTAAGTTTCTCTTGAGATTTTTCAAAGTCTACATTTTCATTAAATGTTGAAAAGGTCTTTAAGAGTTCTCTTGGCTGAGAAAGACGTATACATCCATGGGAAAAGGCCCTCACATTTTTGTCAAAAAGATGTTTTGTCGGTGTGTCATGCATATACACTGAAAAGCTGTTTGGGAAAAGGAATTTGACCTTTCCAAGTGCATTTTTATACCCTGGAACCTGTGCAAAACGGAAGGGCACGGTTTTGCTGTAACGGTACTGTGTCCAGTCTACAGAATTTACATTTACCAGAGGAGAATCCTTGTCCCACCCTGCACGTATCTCAATACCTTGTTTTTTCATAGCATTGGGGTTTTTTAATATATCCGGAATCATTTCATTTTGGATAATACTTTTAGGAACATTCCAATGAGGGTTCAAAACAATGATCTCTACGGTATCTGAAAAAACCGGTGTAGGGTTTTTTCTTGTTCCTGTGATGACCTTCATCTGCTGACGCAGTTTTTTATCCTCTTCAAAAAAGAGAGTAAAAGCCGGGATATTGATCATGATGTGACGTTTTGAGCGACGTTCATTTAACCATTTGATACGATCTAAATTTAAACGTATCTGCTCAATACGCTTCT
>CBFHPE010000037.1:0-325 GCA_965657515.1 Sulfurovum sp. | reverse complement strand
CATCGTATTTGGTCCGATCACCCCTTTTGCAACAAGACCATGTCTGGCTTGAAAACGTATCACTGCCTCTTCTAAACATTTGTCATAGAGTGTTGTCTCTTCCGTATAACAACTTCTATACTCACCCGTTACACGGAGTCTCTCCCTTAAAGTAGGGATATTCTCATCACTTTTCCCTACTCTGAGGATACCTTTTAAAGGCACATAACCCCATCCACCCTTATTTTTCAACTCTTCATATTCTACAAGTGCTTTTTGTAGTTCTTTATATCTATATTCCTTAGGTTCTGCCTGAGCAAAAAGTTTTTCCAAGCGACCACCAAAA
>CBFHPE010000036.1:0-17703 GCA_965657515.1 Sulfurovum sp. | reverse complement strand
ATGTAGAATTACCAACTTCCTCCACCACCTCCACCGCCGCCACCACCGGAGAAACCTCCTCCACCTGAGAAGCCTCCGCCTCCACTTGATTTTGATGGTGGTGTAGCTGCACGATCAACAGAAGAACTAAAACCACCTAAATGATTTAAATTACCATGATACCAAAGAGGTGTTTGTACACTAAGAAGGGCGAAGAACGAGAGCCAGTGCTTAGTCTCATCAAAAAGAACAGCGTAGGGGAGTAGCTTTTCAAGATATAGAGGATCAGCATCTAGACGTCTTTTGATCTCATCTTGTTTTACACGTGAGATGAACTCTTGCAATCCTAGAAGATGTTTACGCGTATATGCACCTTTTTGTGTAAATCTTCCTATCTTTTTATAGGTATAGAACAGAGCCCCAGTCAGTATGAACAATACTCCAAAAGGACCAAAGAAAAGTGTTTCTATACTCATACCTTCTTTCATTAAACCTATAAGCGGAGTAAAACCACTTAAGACAAATATTCCACCAAATATCTTATTTGCCAATCCATTTTTCTTAAGTGCTACAGTTAATCCTGCAGTACCAAATACTATTGGAAAGATCAACATAAAGATTACTTCTACACCGAACTTCACATAAAAACCATAGAGTGTTAAAGCCACTACAGGAAGTAGATACAAAATACTTTTTGTCAAAAAGTTTTTACGTACTCTTTGAGGGTTTTCAAGCATGTAGCCATCTGAGACGACCCATTTATAGAGATTATCATTGATCTCTTTAAAGCCTTCAAGTAATGCTTTTGCTTTAGACTCAGAACCTTTTATAAACGTGAACATGTTTTTTGATCCTTTAAAAAGTACATGATCAAGGAGGTATTTTTGATCCATACCTAAGGCCTCTGTAGTTTTGGTAGTTTGTTGTAAAACAGGTTCTGATGATTTGCTGGCTTGATGTATGTCAATATATCCAAGTTCAGCAAGTTCTATCACTGCTGCAGAGAAGTCTTTATTATCAGCAAATTTATCTAATACCAATCCGGCTTCCAAGATACTTATATCTTTTGGTGGATAGTACCGAACAGCCACAGAACGCTCATCTACAAAACCTGTATACTTTTCAAACATTTTACGAAAATAGAGTAGATACCCCATCAAAGCGCCCCAATGCCAGTTAGCTAACAACCAGTCTATAAAAGTAGCTTTGGTATTTTCAAGTCCACTTTGCCCTAAGATATTAGCAGGGTATTCCAACTCAACTGTTGCACCTTCTTTAGGTTTTAGATTTCCTACTTTTACCTCTAATTGTTGAGGGTTTACCCATATTGTTTGTGCAGTTGATGACTTTTGACCATATTGTCCAGTATAGCTAGAGAGTGAGATATCTTGTTGAGAAAGAGAAGAGGGTAGATAGAAGTTTGCTTTTATATTTGAGATAGGTACATTCCAGCCTGTACCGATGATATTCCAACGTATAGCATCATTCTCTTCATTTTGTGCAGCAGGGAGAACACCTTTTTTAACACGATAATTTACTTTATAGATGTGTTTCCCTGTCACGTAACTGTCTGCAGAGCCTATCTTAAGTCTAATGAGCTGTCCTGCATTTGTAGAGTTCATAGTAGACTTTTCCCATTCTACGGGACCATCATCCATCTGTACAGAAAAATCATACAGACCCAGATCTATAATACGTGAATCTTTTTTTATAGTAAATGGTATATCACGGAACATTCCATGTTTTTGTTTTTTTTCAAAATCATAGGTAATAGACTCTGTAATGGTAAGTTCACCACTTTGTTCTACAGTAACATCTATAAGATAACTTGAGATCTTCTCAGCATAAATGTTAGTCCCTGTTCCGCAAAAGAACAGGCAGGAGAGTAGAAGTTTTTTTAACATTTTAAAGGTCTATTTTAGGCATCTTTTTCACAGCTTGGGCTTCAGAACTCTCTAACTCGAAGTAGTCACGTGGAGTAAAGTTATATTTTTGCGCGATAAATAGATCTGGGAAAGACTCTGTTTTTGCATTATAATCTCTTACTATTGCATTGTAATAACGTCTTGCATTTTGAATCGCATCTTCAAGATTTGAGAGTTGATTTTGAAGATCTAAAAAATTAGTGTTGGCTTTGAGGTCAGGGTATGCTTCTGCCAAAGCGAACAGTTTACCTAATGCTCCACTCAATACATTGGCTGCAGCTGCTTTTTCATCCATCGTTCCCGCACTCAGGCCTTGTTGACGTGCTTGTATGACCTTTTCAAGTGTTTCAGCTTCATACTCTTTGTATCCTCTTACCGTGTCTACCAGTGCCGGTATAAGGTCATAACGTCGTTTAAGTTGTACATCTATGTCTGACCATGAAGCATCAATACCTGCTCTTAATGATACAAACTTGTTATATATCGCAATTAAATATCCAATCACAGCAATAATAATGATCAAAACTATATTTCCAAAACTCATTCTTTTTCCTTTTTGTATGATATAAATATTATAACAGAAATTTTTTAGTCGTCTTCAAGTTCTTCTTTATTATGTTTGAGTGCATAGATAAAAGTATCAACATCCATTTCATCATAACGTTCAACTGTTACTTCCGTACGAATAAACTCTGCACCTTCAAACTCATCCAAATACTCCCAGTTATCTTCTAGATTATGTGAATAGAATAAAAAGCCGTGTACGGTGTCTTTATCTGAGTCTAATTTGATACCTGGGTAGCCCATAGATGCAGACCATCCTGCAGCGATAAGTTCGCCAGTCACTGTTGCAGGTATAAATTTACCCACTATATTTTCTAACACATGTCCATTAGGACAATTTGGCATGAGTGTACCATAAACAAAAAGTGTTTCCATCCCTTAATCCAACCCTCTATAAATAATTACAACATTATAGTACGCCATAAAGTAAAACTGACTAAAATAACATAAAGAAAAAGGAAACCTATGGCCTATGATCTCCAAAATAAACTTGTCATCGCTATTTCATCTCGTGCATTATTTGATCTTGAAGAAGAAAATACCATCTTTGATAAAGAGGGTTTAGAGAGCTATTACAAACATCAATTGAAAAATCTGGATAATCCTTTAGCAAAGGGGTCAGGTTTTAGGTTTGTACAAAACCTACTGGCTATCAACCAACGTTTTGACAATAAACTTATAGAGGTCATCATACTTTCACGAAACAATGCAGCCACAGGTTTACGTATAGGACGTTCCATAGAACATTTTAACCTTGACATAGAAAGAACTGGCTGGACCGCAGGTACACCTGTAGCACGCTACCTGGAAGCATTTAAAGTAGATCTGTTTCTCTCAGTCCACTCAGCAGATGTTGAGGAGGCTGTTAATACAGGTGTTGCTGCAGCTACGATACTTCCTCATACTCCTATAACATCGGAAGAAAGCAATATAGTAAAGATCGCTTTTGATGGTGATGCTGTTATTTTTGGTGATGAAAGTGAAAAAGTCTATCAAGAAGGTGGTCTGGAAGCTTTTATCGCCTATGAACGTGAAAATGCTAAAAATCCACTCTCCAAAGGACCATTTTTCAAGTTTTTAAAAACCATTTCTGAAATACAAGACAAATTTCCTATGGAGTCATCACCCATCCGTACCGCTTTGGTGACTGCCAGAAGTTTCTCTACACATGAGCGTGTTCTTGGTACATTGGAGGGCTGGGGTGTTCGTGTAGATGAAGCCTTTTTCCAAGGTGGTGTACAAAAGTATGAAGTCATAAAAGCTTTCGGTGCAGACATCTTTTTCGATGATCAAGATACACACCTTGAACATACATCTAAAGAAACACCTTCAGCAAAAGTACCGTATATACGATAAATACTAATTAATATCAATATATTATATTTACAAATATTTCCTTAAGTTGTTATATTTTATTCTTATTAGTTATAATTAGAAATAAATCGAATATTTCATCTTGTACTTTTAAAGTAAGATGGTTAATATTTTGAAGGAATGATCATGTCCAAACTACATTATGTAGGTCCAAGAGTGGAAATATCAAACCATGGTATTGTGTACAAAAAATCTAAAGAAGATAAATATATTTATCTCATGACCGCTTTGGAAATCCTCAAAGATATAGACAATGATTATGAAAAAAAGGCATCTTATAGCCATCATTTTAAACATAACAAACTAGAAGAAGAAACCTTACATACTCTCTTAAGTCAACACGAACATGATCTCGAAGAGTGTATCACTGAAGAATGTGAAAAATACAAGCAGAAGATCGAGCATAAGATAGCATTCATACGGTCCATACCATATTTAACAGAGGTAGACAAAGAAGTGTGGATAAAGAATATTGAACTCATGAGAGAGTACAAAATTAAAAGAGCACTCAATAAAATGTATTACATGCACTGTATTCAAGACATTGTACATCTGATCCAACATAAAAGAATAAAACAGATTACTGTTCCTTTCAATAAAAACTTCTTTCATGTCTTAAATACTATCAAAGGTTCACTCATAACAGGCAAACCATCACTAGATGCCCGTGTCATAGAAGAGTATGATGAAAATGGACACATGGTTGCAAGACTAACGATCAGGTAATAATAAATATCGAGGTATATACGTATGAAAAGAGTATTAAAATTATTTAAAACACAAGAAGAAAAACTTCGAAAAGCTTCTATACCATGGATCATGCTGCTTGTCAGTACAACCGCACAGTCATCATGTTCTAAACTTGCAAAAGTTGCTGGCATGAGTCAAAACAATTTACAGCATATCGTGGATCAACTCGTCAAAATAGAATCAACCACCGGTAAGTACAATGTAAAGAATCACCGCTCTGGTGCGTATGGTCGTTATCAGATCATGCCAAGTACTGCAAAGTATTACGCAAAAAAACTCAAGATACCAAGACACTTATGGAAAAAACCCTACAATCAAGACAAGATCTTTAGAGCCATCATGAAAGACAACATTAAAAGTCTAAAAAGAAATGGGCATCAGGTTTCTGCTTTCTCACTTTATGCTACACACCAGCAGGGAGCAGGTGGGTTTAACGCTATTATGAAAAATAAAAAGCTTACAAGAAAATTAGAAAAGAATCTACGTCAAAACCTTCCTTCAAAACTTAGAAAAGTGAAAAAGTCTCAACTTAGAATTACTTGGATCAACTACTGGAAAAAGAAGTTAGCGTAGAGTTACTTCTTTCTTTTTTCGTAAAACTCTGCTTTAAAATCATCAAATCGATTTTCCTGTATCGCTTCTCTCATCTCTTTCATTAGATTTAGATACTAGTAAAGATTATGAATGGTTCCAAGTCTGAAATATGTGATCTCTTTTGCTCTGTAAAGATGACAAAGATAAGCCCTAGAGTATGTTTGACAAACCATACAACCACACTCAGGATCCAAAGCTCTTTCATCTTCTTTAAAACGTGATGCACGTATGTTTACCTTACCATACGAAGTGAAGAGAGTTCCGTTTCTTGCGTTTCTTGTAGGCATTACACAGTCAAACATATCGATCCCTCGTGAAACATTTTCTACAAGGTCTTCAGGTGTTCCAACACCCATAAGGTAACGTGGTTTATCTTCTGGCATAAATTGTGTCGTCCACTCCACTGTGTCATACATATCCTGGTTGGCTTCTCCCACAGAAAGTCCGCCTATTGCAAAACCATCATAGTCTAAAGCACAAAGCTCTTTTGCTGATTTTTCACGAAAAGCTTTGTCTGTGCCACCCTGAATAATGGCAAATATATTTTGATCAACACCGATACCTTTTTTCTGATTTTCTCTATGGTAGTCTATGGACTCTTCTGCCCAACGTGTTGTACGTTCAATACTAGCTTTAATACGCTCTTGCGTAGCTGGCAATGCTACAAGGTCATCAAGTATCATCATAATATCTGAGCCAAGCTTATTTTGGATATCTATGACCTTTTTAGGAGTAAAGTAGTGTCTACTTCCATCTATATGACTTGCAAAAGTAATACCACCTTCATCTATCTTTACATTATCAGAGAGTGAAAAAGCTTGAAAGCCGCCAGAATCAGTCAAAAAACTCTTTGGGTATTTAGTAAAACCATGCAGTTTTCCCATTTTAGCGATAATATCATCACCAGGGCGCAAATAAAGGTGATATGTGTTTCCAAGTATTATCTGGGGATCTAAAAATGTTTTAAGATCTGTAGCATCCAATGTTTTAACAGCCCCCACAGTACCTACAGGCATAAATACCGGAGTTTGTACGGTAGAATGTGCTGTTTTTATCGTACAAGCTCTTGCTTTTCCATCCATTTTATCTATCTGAAATTCCATTGTGCTATAATTGCTCCCTAAATATTTGCATAATTGTATCAATATTTTTGTTGATGAAGATTATGTAAGACAAAAGATAAGCTTTTAAGGATATAGCATTAAAAATATATTAATTTTAGCTAGCGGTAGCATAGCAAAACAGTTTATTGATTGGGTCAGTACTAACAGAGTTGCAGAAAACCAATACTATGTAACATGCTATAAATCAGGTACTACACCTGCGAAAATGGGTAAAAATATCACTCTTATCGATGCTGACCCTACCAGTTTTTCTAAACTTGATAATATTATGGCCACAACAAAGTTTTCCAATATCTTTATCGTTATGGAAGATATTGAAGATGCAAGATATGTCCTTAAAAACCTTGCACTCATTGTTACCAAAGTGCGTATCGTACTTGTAAATCAATGGGATGACGAAGAGATAGGTAAAGATCAAGAAAACATTACCATAGTTCATAGTGACAGACTGATCGCTGCACATCTTTATGACCAACTGCCAAATGTACCTTTAGTTGCACAAAATGTTGGTTTGGGTCAAGGTGAGATCATGGAAGTACATATCCCTTTTGGTTCTTCTTATGCCTACAGACATATAGGGTCCATACTACAACGTAAATGGAAGATCGCTGCGCTTTACCGTGATGATAAACAGATATTACCAACTAATGCAACCATGATACGTCCCAATGATACGCTACTTATCTTAGGTAAACCTATCGTACTTGATGGTGTCTACCGAACGATCAACAAAAGAATGGGGCTATTTCCTGAACCATTTGGTAAAGATATCTATTTGATATTGGATTTCAGATATGATAAAAAACATGCTCTTCGTTATATAAAAGAGTGTATATATCTATTAGATAAGCTTGAAGAGAAATCATTAGTGGTTCGCATAATCTATCCAAACGATTTTAAGCTCATAGATGAACTTAAACTATTTGAAAAAGAAAATATAACGATCTTGGTCTGTTATAAAAATGAAGAGGTCCAATCTCTTGTAGAGTATGATATTCATGAGTATAATATTGGACTTATTATGAATTCGATCCCAACTTTTGAAGCTGATGAACTGAAAGAAACACTTTACGAGCTTAAAAAGTTAGTTTATCTGTTTGGAACTAAACATCTGCATGATATAGAGAATTCAGTAGTACTCATGAGTGATAATGAAGTAATGGAATCCATATCTTCAACTGCCTTTGAATTTTCTGAAACACTTGGACTTGGTCTTACACTGGCAAATTTCAATCCAGAAGGTGAGTTTGAAAGTCAGAAAATGATCATTGAACATTATGAGACCCTTACACATATATTTAACATGGAAATGAAACTGGAAGAAAAGACAGCCAACCCCATACGTGAACTTGCAAAAATGCAAAATATCCTTCAAGTTGCACCTTTTGAAAAACGACTCAATACGGATAACATTATAAAACTTTTCTCAGCTAAAGTAGAAGACTTTATTCTTACCACAAATAAACATCCTAAACTACTGGTACCGTTTGCCATTAGTGAAGGGTAGATAGAGCTTTTTAAGGGCATATAAGATAAAATAAAGCAAATTATATTGTAAGGTTTTATTTAGATGATCGTTCCTATTGAATTAGCACATACCCCCAGCATTACTTATGACATCACTATTGATGCATTACCTGAACTTACATTCGATACCAATGTTGTGGTCGTAACAAATCCAACTGTAGCGGGTCATCATTTAGATACTCTTCTATCACGTATCTCAGCAACGAAACTCAATGTCGTCACGATCCCTGACGGCGAAGGCTATAAAACCCTTGAAACTGTAGAGAACATTCTCAATGAATGCTTTGAATATAAACTAGACAGAAAATCACTTCTCATTGCTTTTGGTGGTGGGGTTATAGGTGATATGACCGGTTTTACTGCTTCTTTATACCAAAGAGGTATTGACTTCATCCAAATACCTACAACTTTACTTTCTCAAGTAGACGCATCAGTAGGTGGTAAAACTGGTGTAAATAATAAATACGGGAAAAATCTTATAGGGGCTTTTTATCAGCCTAAAGCCGTTTATATTGATCCGGAATTTTTAAATACCTTGCCTCCAAGAGAATTTGCTGCAGGTGTAGCAGAAGTTGTGAAGATGGCAGTTATGTTTGATAAAGACTTTTTCAAATATCTTCAAAGTGCCGATCTGACAAAAGTTGAAAGTATCAAAGAGATGATACGCAGATCTGTCGAACTCAAAGCATGGGTAGTAAATCAAGATGAAAAAGAAGCGGGTATTCGTGCAGTACTGAACTATGGACATACATTTGGTCATGTAGTTGAGAATGAAACAAACTACACAACATACCTGCATGGTGAAGCAGTAGCCATAGGTATGGTCATGGCAAATGCTCTTGCTATAGAACTTGGACTATTTACTCAAGATGAAGCAGATATGATAAAAGTAGTTTTAGAAAGTTCAAACCTGCCGACAAACTATGTAATCAAGGATGTTGATGACTTTTATGAACATTTCTTTTTGGACAAAAAATCTGCAAGAGGGAGTATAAAGTTCATCTTGCCACAAGGTATGGGCGGATACAAAATGGTCTCTGATATAGATGAAGAGATCGTAAAAAAAGTACTTCGACAATTTGGAGAAAATAATGAACTTTAAAACAGCTTTTTTCTTACTAACGCTCCTCTCAGCAACACTTCTCTTTGCTGAGCCTGTCTTAGAAGAACAAAACAGCAGTATTGATGTTACAGAAACCCCTGTTCTTGATAGATCAGCTTATAATAAAGCAGAGATAAAACATCTTCTCTTTCAAAAAGAAAATATAGAAAGAGAGTTGGTCGAGGATAATATCTGGTCAAAGATCTATAGTAACTATCATACCTACAAAGTCCTCAAGCGACAAAAACGTTCACTAGATGCGCAAATATCACTTTTGGAAGAGCATAAAGAACTTACAAAAGATGAAAAAGAGATACTTGAGGTCAGTAGAGCTGAAAGAACAACACTGGTAGGTAAACTAGATCTGCTTGCAGAGTATGAGAAGGACCCTTTTAAAAAGTTTTTAATACCTCCTACCATAGAAATCATACCTACAGTAACAAACCCATTTGATATCATTTCTGCACTTTCATACTTTGAAAAACTCAATTCAGATCAGGAAGAGTATAACAGCTACTATGAATCATTAAGACATATTGTGGATAAACTCAAAGAGAGACAAGTCCTCATCCAAAAAATTAAAAAATTGGATGAGAACAATACAAAATATCAGGAAGATGACGAAGACACAAAAGATCAGATTGAGGCATTTATTCCTGTATTAGAGATATTTAAAACCACCAACAACGTCTATAGTAAAAAAATAGATGAGATCAAACTCAATCTACAACATGATATTAAAAAAGAGATGAGAAGAACTTTTACTATAGGTGCAATTATTGTCTTCTTTATCTTTTTACTTTTCTTCATCAAATACCTCGTTCGTAAGTATATGTCAGACAATGAGCGTTTTTATACTATTAACAAAGCACTCAACATATCATTTGTGACCATACTTATATTTACAATCCTTTTGGCCTACATTGAAAATGTATCGTATCTTGTGACTATATTAGGTTTTGCCTCAGCGGGTATCGCTATTGCGATGAAAGACTGGTTTATGTCTATCATGGGCTGGCTTACTATTGTCATGGGTGGTGCCATTCATGTTGGTGACAGGGTGAGGTTTGTTCGTCAAGGTGTGGAGTATGTCGGGGATATCGTAGATATTTCTATGTTACGTATGACCATGCATGAAGATATAAATCTTACATCCTACATGACCAATCGTAGAGCAGGGCGTATGATCTTCATACCAAACAACTTCATATTTACTGATATGATCGCCAATTACTCTCATTCCGGTTTAAAGACAGTGTGGGATGGAATAGACTTTGTCATTACCTTTGATTCAGATGCGAACAAAGCAACACAGATCGCAAAAGAGATCACTAAAAAATACTCTAAGGGGTATACAGAGATCACAAGAAAACAACTCAATAGACTTAGAAGTAAATATGGGATGAGAAATACAAATGTTGAACCACGTATCTTTACACATATTGAACCTTACGGATTGAAGATTTCTGCCTGGTATTTGACAAACTCTTATGCTACTATGACATTAAGAAGTACTATTTCAATTGAGATCATTTCACGTATCCAAGAAGAGGCCGGTATCTCTCTTGCCTTCCCAACACAATCTATATACATGGATAAAGATGTACCTAAAGGTTCTCCAAATATGGATGATATGCTACCTGAACAGGGACTGTATTAATGGAAAAGGTCTACTTTAAAACCTTTGGGTGCCGTACAAACCAGTTTGATACTCAAGTCATGATGTCTAAACTCAAAGACTATACACTTAGTCTTAATGAGTTGGACTCAGATATAATTGTAGTAAATTCCTGTACAGTAACCAATGGTGCAGACTCTTCTGTACGTAACTACATCTCTTCTATGAAGCGAAAAAACCCTAATGCACGTGTGGTATTGGCAGGTTGTGGTTCACATTCTAAAGGAGAAAGTCTTTTTGAAGACAAAAAAGTCTTTGGTGTTATAGGACACTCTGAAAAAGAAAATATCAATGCCGTACTTAAAAATGATCAACCTTTTTATCAGATAGGTGATCTTGAGCATATAGACTCAACAATCGTTGAAGAGTTTGTAGGAAAAAGCAGGGCATTCATCAAGATACAGGAAGGCTGTGATTTTAGATGTTCGTACTGCATCATCCCTTCTGTACGTGGTGACGCACGTTCTCATAAAGAAGAGACCATCTTGGAACAGATCAGGAAACTTGCAGGAAATGGTTTTGGAGAATTCATACTTACTGGAACAAATGTAGGCTCCTATGGAAGAGACCATGATACCTCCATGGCAAAACTGCTTAAAAAGATGAGCCAGATACGTGGAGTAAGACGTATACGTATAGGAAGTCTTGAACCCATACAAATTGACGATGAGTTCATGGAACTGTTGAATGAACCTTGGATGGCAAAACAGCTGCACATTGCATTACAG
The DNA here is from genome assembly GCA_965657515.1 of Sulfurovum sp. Taxonomy (GTDB): domain Bacteria; phylum Campylobacterota; class Campylobacteria; order Campylobacterales; family Sulfurovaceae; genus Sulfurovum. The sequence goes on along the minus strand of CBFHPE010000036.1, from coordinate 6,358 downwards.
CACACTTCAGATAAGATGCTCAAACTTATGAACAGACGAAATGAATACAAAACCGATCTTGAACTTTTTCACAAGATCGCCTCACAAGGGTATGCCTTAGGAACAGACTACATTGTAGGACATCCGGGTGAAGATGAAAAAGAGTGGGCAGAGGCAATAAACAGGGTTAAAGAACTACCTCTGACACATGTACATGCATTTTCATACTCTAAGCGTGACAACACAGTGTCTGCAACTATGAGACCTGAAGTAAAAGGGAACATTGCCAAAGAGAGACACAAAGAACTTACAGCGATCGTCAATGCAAAGAACTTTGCATTTAGACGTGAACATACCCAAGCGTTGGAAGTACTTCTAGAAAGTGGGAGAGATGGTGTCTACCAAGGTTTTGATCAGTACTTTAATAAAGTATCTGTCAAAAGTGACCAGGACCTCACTTCAAACTGGGTCTTTTTAAACAATGTGGAGGTAAGCAATGAAACAAATAAAGCGCAACTTTAAAGTACCAATGTTACATTCTAATAATATAAAGATCATGGTTGGGTTGCTTGTTGTACTGGTCTTACTCCTCTCTTTTGCTACATTGAGAGACAATGATGAGCTTATCACACATAAGGAGGCAAATGCCCTTTATAGTCAAGACAAGATCAATAAATTGATCATTGATGGTGAATATGTACGTTTGCAAACAGATACTGCCCAATATAAGATCTATCAAGGGGCTATCAATAAAACAGCTTTTTTCACTAAATATCCTATAGAAGTACAGGAAGACAATAGTGACCTCTATGATATTTTTTCTTTGCTTATTATCATTGCTGCATTTATTTTTCTTTATAGACTGTTACAACAAAATAGACTTCAACAACTAAAACATATAAGAGCTGCGGGAAGATCAGAAGAAACTAGTGACGCTGCTCCTGTACAGGCACTTACTTCAAATGTAACCTTTTCAGATGTTGCAGGTATCAAAGATGTAAAAGAAGAACTTGAAGAGATCATTGATTTCCTTAAAGTACCTCAAAAATATCGTGATCTTGACATTCGTTTACCAAAAGGAGTTTTACTTGTGGGCCCTCCAGGCGTTGGTAAAACACTTATCTCCAAGGCAGTTGCAGGGGAGGCGGGTGTACCATTCTTCTATCAAAGTGGTGCCTCTTTTGTGCATATCTATGTAGGTATGGGTGCAAAGAGAGTCTCTGAACTTTTTAGAAAAGCCAAACAAATGGCACCAAGTATCATCTTCATCGATGAGATAGATGCTGTTGGGAAAAGCCGTGGTGAGTTTAGAAATGATGAAAGAGAAGCTACACTAAATCAATTACTCACAGAGATGGATGGCTTTGAAGACAGTTCAGGAGTCATAATCATAGGTGCTACAAACAAAGTAGAAATGCTTGATGAAGCGCTGCTTAGATCAGGACGTTTTGATAGACGTATACATATTTCTCTACCAGACATAGAAGATAGAGCTAAAACACTTGAACTCTACCTGGCGCATAAACCTCATGAGGTAAATATAGAGGAAGTTGCACGTATGACAGTTGGTTTCAACTCTGCAGGACTTGACACACTTACAAATGAAGCTGCTATCTATGCTATGAGAAACAACAGAACAACTGTGGTTACTTCTGATTTTGAAGCAGTGAAAGAAAAAGTCTTACAGGGTAAACGAAAGATACTCTCTTTTACAGAAGAAGAGCGAGAGATACAAGCTGTATATCAAGGAGCAAAGGCGGTTATAGCCACTTGGTTAGATGTTGAGTATGACAAGATCGGTATAGTAAATACAAGACTGCTAAATACAGAACATGAGATACTCTCAAAAAGCCAACTTCTTTCACGCATTAAGGTCTATCTTGCAGGAAGTCTCGCTACTAAAATGCGTTACAATGAGCAGTTCACCAATGCAACATCTGATATAGCACAGGCCAAAGAGATAGTCGCTAAAGTGGTATATGAGTATGCCATGAGTGATAACTTCACCGTGACAGCAGAAGACGAAGTAGACCTCCTAAGTGAATCTGTTTCCGAGGTTAACACTCTACTCCAAACATTAGACGGTGCTTTAAGTGAAGTCTCTGCTTATCTTTTAGAGCATGAGAACATTACTGCTGAAGTCTGTAGAGATATTTTACGTAAGATCTTTTAATCTATGATATATTTTAATGGCTTCTCACTTCAAAACGAAGAGAAAATATTTGATACATATATCACAAAGAGTGATTATACCGTGGTAGGCTTTTCCTATGGTGCTCAACAGGCATTTGAATATGCCTATGCTTCTAAAGAACGTATAGAGAGACTTGTCTTACTCTCACCAGCTTTTTTTCAAACACAAAACCCCAGCTTTATTCGTACACAGTTACGTTACTTTGAAGCAGGACAGGAAGCATACGTAAAACAGTTTCTTTCCAATGTTATATACCCTACAGACACAGACCTATCTAAGTACTTAAATGTAGGAACAAAAGAGCAACTTGATGCATTACTCTCGTACATTTGGGATGAAGACAAACTGCAAGAGTTAAATGACAGAGGTACAACAATAGAAGTATTTTTTGGAGAAAAAGATAAAATTATAGACTCAAAAGCTGCATCAAACTTTTTTTCATCCATAGTGACAACATACATGATAAAAGATGCAGGACATATATTGAATGTTTAATAATAAATACACTAGTAACGTACAATGAAACCTGATCAAAAAAATATCTTAAAGCCTATATTACCACTGATCATTTCAATTTTTATGATTATGATTACCTTATTGCTCTCTTTCAAATTCAACATTTATAAATATCCTTTTTGGATCAAAGAAGATGGCATTATTGAATCATTATCTGTACTTGGTTACCTTGTTGCTACAATACTAATTCTTGTAAAAGGTAAATGGTCCTATGTCAAACAATATTATTATTTTTTCATACTGATCATTATGTTTGGACTACGTGAATTGGATTTTCATAAAAAATTCACCACTATGGGCATATTTAAAAGTAAATTTTATTTAAGTAATGAAGTACCAATTTTTGAAAAATTGACCGGCTTATTGATTATTTTATTCATAGTGCATATTGTTATTACAATTTTCAAAAACCATTCAGAAGATTTCATTACTAAAATTAGATCTTTTTCTTCTATTCATATAGGAGCACTCATTATTTTTCTTACTCTAATCTTTTCAAAAACTTTAGATGGATTATCAAGAAAGTTAGATCTGATTAATATTGTTATTGAAAAACAGACTTCTAAGCATGTTGAAGTGATTGAAGAGGTACTCGAACTAGGTATTCCATTATTGATTATAGCAACACTCCTGATGTATTTTTCAGTAGAAAAAAAAGAAGACCTAAAAAATATTTCATATAATAATATGTAAAATAAGGAGCAAAGTATCACAAATATAATTATTACAGGATGTTCTACTGGTATTGGTCTTGAGACTGCAAAGTACTTAAATGAGAAGTTTATAAAGGTCTATCCTACTGCTCGTTATAAAAAAGATGTAGAGATACTTAAGGGTTTAGGATTTGAACATGCTATGCAGTTAGATGTCACCAAGCCTGATACTATTACTTCTGTCATTGAAAAAGTACTTGAGCTTGATGGCAAGATAGATGTATGGTTCAACAATGCAGGATATGGTCAGCCAGGTGCTGTTGAAGATATATCTCTTTCTGCACTTCGTAAACAGTTTGAGACCAATGTCTTTGGACTACATGAATGTACAAGGCAACTCATTCCTGTAATGAGAGAGCAGGGGCATGGTAAGATCATTCAACACTCATCTGTACTTGGATTAGTTTCTTTGTTTGGTAGAGGAGCATACAATGCCAGTAAATATGCTATTGAAGGGCTTACAGATACTCTGAGACTGGAATTAAATGGTACTGAGATATATGCTGTACTTCTTAATACCGGACCGATCACAAGTCATTTTAGAGAAAATGCTATGAAAAAGCTCAAAGAGAATGTAGATATAGAACATTCAATCTTCAGTCAAAAATATAAAAAAAACCTCAAAGCTGACAAAAGTAAAGTACCTTTTAATAAAGATGCGGATGCAGTGGCAACTGTGGTCTACCAGATCATTTCAGCGAAAAAACCAAAACCTCGATATTACATTACAATAGCTACTTATTTACTAGGATACTTTAAAAGGATATTGAGTACAACACTTCTTGATAAAATACTGATTAAAATATCTTAAATACTCTCCTTTTATTTAAAAATATTATATTACAATATACTATTAAATATGAAAGTATCCCCAATGAATCAGTTATTAACTCATGTAGCACCTCTACTTACCATTGCAGATACTTCAAACAATACAGATGCCCAAAAACGTCAACATGGCTTTCTTATTTATATGGGTTTACTCATGAGTACAGGTGGTCTGTTATGGGGGACACTGTGTCTATATCATGACATTTATATCGCTGCAATAGTACCTTATGCTTATATCATCATCACAATCCTAAACTTCACTTATTTATATTTTACGAAAAATTTTCAAACTTCTCAAAATATACAGATAATTATTTCACTCTTGCTTCCTTTCTTCTTTCAATTTTTTCTTGGAGGGTTTATCGCCAGTGGTGGTAATGTACTCTGGTCAGTCATAGCTGTATTTGGCAGTTTCACAATTGGAGATAAAAGAAAATCATTATTTTGGCTTTTCTTGTTTTTTTTATTAATGATTTTTAGTGGTTTGGTGGACCATTATGCAATACCATTCGATATTGGTTTACCACAGGCATATATTATTGGTTTTTTTGTTATCAATTTTATTTTAGTTATAGGTATAATTTTTAGTCTCTATTATTACTTTGTAAGTAGTGAAGAGAAAGTCAGACTTGCCCTTCAAGAAAGTTTGGAGAAACTTGAAGAAGCGCAAAAGACTCTCATAGAATCAGAAAAAATGGCATCTTTAGGATCTTTAGTTTCTGGTATTGCACATGAACTCAATACACCTTTGGGAGTAGGGCTAACCGGTATTTCACAAATTGACCATGAAGTTAAAAAATTAGAATCATATTATAAAGAAAACAGGCTCACTGAAGAAGCACTCAAAGAGTACATTATTATTATGAATAAGTTGGTTCTAACTATTCGTGATAGATTAAATAATGCTGTAACTTTAGTCAAATCATTTAAAGACATTTCTGTAGACCAACACTTTGAAGACAAACGTGAATTTAATTTAAAACAATATGTTGATAGTATTGTTTTTAGTTTTCAAACCCAGTTGGATGATAAACAGATAAAAGTACACAATACTATAAATGAAAATATTGTTCTTGAAAGTTTCCCAGGTATTTTTTCGCAGATATTTTCTAATCTAATTTTGAATTCCATCAAACATGCTTTTGAAAAAGGTGAAAATAATGTCATCACTATATCTATAGACGCTACAGATCAATTCATTATTCGCTATCAAGATAATGGAAAAGGCATTAATAGTGAATATGAAGAAAAGATTTTTGACCCTTTCTTTACTACTAAGCGGGGACAAGGTGGAAGTGGACTTGGTTTACATATTATTTATAACCTTATTACACAACAGCTTGGTGGCACATTAAAACTTATGAACGTCACTCCTCATGGTTTAGGTTTCGAAATTACACTTTCCCCATCAATTATAAAGGTAAAACATGGCTAATTTAACTTTTGCAAAAGAAGAAAAATCTCATACGCAGAGTAAAAAAAACATACAAAAAATATTAATTATAGATGATGACCAAGCGGTTCATGATATAACAAATATTGCATTAGAATCAATGAGTTTTTCTGATTTTGAACTTCAAGTATTAACTGCGTACAGTTCTATTGAAGCAAAAAAAATTCTCAATGAACACGATGATATTGCACTTGCACTCATTGATGTAGTAATGGAAACTCCTGAAGCAGGGTTAGAGCTTGTAGATTATATTAGGAATGAGCTAGAAAACGATTTTATCAGATTGATCATCCGCACAGGACAGGCCAATGATTTTCCTCCAATGCATGTTATTCAGCACTATGATATTAATGATTTTAAAGAAAAAACTGAGCTTACCCGTGAACGACTTTATACAACCATTAGAACATCCATTAAACAATATGGTCAATTGCTAGAACTTCAAAATAAGTATGAAGAAACATACCATCAAATGACAACTGACCCACTAACGCAATTACCTAATCGTATCAAATTAATTGAGGACTTTTCAAAACAATCTCATCAAACCCTTATCCTTATTGATATCATTGGTTTTAGCCATATTAATGAGACCAATGGATACGATGTAGGTGATTTTGTTCTTAAAGAGTTAGGTGCATTTTTGACGTCTAAGTATAGTGACATATATAT
>CBFHPE010000035.1:0-18178 GCA_965657515.1 Sulfurovum sp. | reverse complement strand
ACTATAGACCTACAGTTATTGTTCTTCCCATAACTGATAGTTCTACACCAAATGCTTTAATACCACGACTTAATTTGCTTACTAAAGAATACAAAGAACACATTGCTAAAGACCCCAAAAATGAGGTCCTGGGAAAACCTGAGAACTACTACAAAATATATACTAAAGAGAAAATAGAAGCATTAAGTAGTATGGAAAGTACTAATACACCACAAAGTTCAGATGACTGGATGATAGAAGTAGCTAAAAATATAGACTTAACGAAAGTACAGTTCCCACTTATTATGGTTCAAGAGTATGGCCTAAATCTTTTTAGGCTTGCAGCTGGTGCGAGTATCACTTTAGAATCATTAAAGTCTGTCACACTGCATATGAACAGCATCGTACATAATGTTCAAAAAAGCTTCGAACCTGAAGGCTATGAGATAAGTTATATCAAAAACGATATCAGTCACACAGACTCATTTGATTACGTCATTAATGCTGCAGGTTTCCGTACAGGAAAAATAGATGACTTTTTAGGTGCACAATGTAAATCAATGGTAGAGTTTAAAGCAGCCTATGTCAGCCATTGGGAAGAAAGTAAAAAGAGACATTTCCCCGAGATCATCTTTCATGGTGAGCGTGGTACACCACAGGGTATGGGGCAGTTCACTCCTTATCCGGGTGGTTATTTTCAACTACATGGCATGACAAAAGATATTACCCTTTATGAAGATGGACTTGTTGCAAATTCCATGGTAAGTTGTCAGCCCAACTTAGGTCAGGACTTCATAGATAAAATAGAAAGATCCTGGACCCAAGAAGAGACTACAGAGCGTACTAATGCTGCAATTAATCATCTCTCACAATATATCCCTTCTTTTAAAGGTGCTACTGTTGGGAGTAAACCTCTTTTTGGAGCACAACAAATTCCTGGGGATGATCCGACTCTGCGTGTTGCTGAAGTCTCTTTCCCTCGTGAACGGTATGCCAGATGTGAAATAGTCAAAGTCTCATCTGTTCTGGATATGATAGATGCCATCACAAAGCAATTTATTGAATTGGAGTATTTAGATCCAACAGTACTTGGGATGAGAATATTTGAAAATGCCACAAGTCTAAATGAATCAGATATACATGCTCGTGCCGAAAAAATAGCAAAAAATAGAAGTTACCCTAAAGAATTAGCCAATAGAAATGTCTCTATATAAAATTAATAAAATATAATGATATAATTAAGCTATGAAAATATTTATCTTACTTTTTACAGGTCTTACACTGCATCTTTTTTCTGCAGAGTTAACACATGTCACCATAGGCAATCAAGACTTTTCTATTGTTACAGAGTCATATGACATCTATGGTTCTAAAGGTGAAGTGATGAAGTTTTACAAAGAAGAACGCAATAACGATCTTACCTTTGTACTTCGTCTCACTATGAAAGACCATACTGGAAGTTGTGCTGATAAAGGCATACAAGAAGGTTCGTATGAGATCAATGGCACAGATATCACTCTCTACAGTTTTTGGGATAGAAGAGGAAAAGCTTACGATGCACCATATGGAGCACGTATAGCGCATTATAAAATGCTCGATAACCATACTATGGTCAAAGAATCATCCTACATTTATATAGAATCTGAAAGAAAAAACTATAACGATGAGAGTGGTATGAAGTACCTTTTTACTCCTCCAAATACGGATAAGGAAAAAGAAGAACTACGCAGCTATATTGAAGATATAGAACGTCAGTATAAAGGAACATTTGTCTATGGAAATGAGGCAAAAGATCTTATAAAAGAAGTAAAAAAAGCATTAAAAAGAAAAATGCAAAGAATTTGGGAAAGCGACTAACCCAATAGATGCAAAAAATGATACCATATTTTGCAATACTCATTGTACTTTTATATGCAGTCTATAATGCTAATTTTCGTGATAGTGATGATGTTAAAAGTAAAACGCATAAACATTATAAAGAGCACATTCAATCACATAAAACAACACATTATGAAGATGAACTTTCGCATATTCATACAGATGAATACACCAAACAGTACATCATAAAGGTGATTAACCATGGTTCAGAGATCCTTGATTTTAGAGGCGGTGTGATGGAAGGTGGATTTGCTGATCCAAGTGATGCAGAGAAAATCGCCTGCTATACGATGGAGTTTTCCGGAAAAAAGTGTAGTGAACCCTACCCTAAAGATTCTGCCATGTTCTATACAAGTATTTGTGGTGGATGTCATGGGAATGACGGTAAAGGTCTAGATGGAATTTACCCTGATCTAACTAAGCGTAAAATGCTGGGTATAGAGATCAGGGAAAGTTTCTTGAGAGGCATGCTGAAAGAACAGTAAAAGATATCTTTTATGTGATCTTAAAATGGTGACTTTTACAAGGGTATCTATCATCATTTTTAGCTACTTTTGCATACACTGTTAGTGGTGTATTTGTAGCTTCTGCAGCGTCCATTACTTCTCCATAATGCTCTGGAGCAAAAGATACAAGCATTTCATACTCTTCCCCGCTAAGGCCTACTAAATCGGCTATATCTTCGAAAGTATCAAATCCATATTTATTAATATCTAACAACTTATTCGTGTCACAAAAGAGGCCATCAGAGATATCCATACCTGTACGTAGGTACTCTCTTGCTTTACTGATAAAGTTTGCTCTGAGTGTAGGTTCTAAAAAGCGTGAATTGTCAGCTATTTTTTCATTTCTAAAGAGTGCATCCAAGTCTCTTTTACTTTCGCCTAACGTACCTGTAAATGCCAAAAGATCCCCCTGCTTTAAACCTGTACGAAGCAGAGGACTTTTACTCTTGGAAATAATGGTGATGCTCAAGTGTAGTTTGTCCCCACCTATAGTATCTCCACCAATGATCTCACAGCCGTACTGACTAGCCGTGGACTCCATACTCTGCATGAGCTCATCTATATTTGCTTCACTAAGATCAGGAGGCAGGGAAACTGTAATGAGTGCATATTTTGGTTCTGCATTCATTGCGATGGCATCAGAGAGATTGATAAGCATTGCTTTTCGTCCTATCTGTGCTATGCTCATCCATTCTCGCTTGAAATGTACATCTTCAAAAAATGCATCCATACTGTAAAGCGTGTCACCGATGACTGCAGCATCGTCACCAATGTGTTTTGAGCTTAGAGAATTTATAAGGTATTGTTCTTTATCTATACTATTTTTACTATTTTTCATGGCAAAATTGTAACATACTTACATTGTTTTATCTTTATATATGTGGAACCATAAATTTATCAGCTATATAAGCTATACTCATAACATTATTATCTATGGAGAAAACCATGTCACACAAACTAACTATCAAAGCATTCTTTTTTAATGCAAAAACAGATTATTTACCTTACTACAAAAACTTCAGCTTGACTATGGAATCGGATGCAACAGCAAAAGAGTTACTTGCACAGATACATGAGGAAAATGAAAATTTCTCATACCCTAAACAGCTTCTCATATTTCGTATAAACAATTTAGTTGTAGATGCAAAAGAGACTGTAGGTGCGATCGTTGAACGTTTAGGTACGGAGTTACAGATAGACCCTGTAAGTACATACCGTTCAAATGACGGACTTAAGATCAATGACGCAGATTTTATGCAAAGTTATGAACTTGTTGCACCTTATGCATCTGAAGATGATCTTAAAGAATATAAAAAAATGTATGCCCTGCACTATGCATCTGAATCTTCGAACTTTGATCGTGCATACATAGGTGATGCAGTACTTGTACTTGCGCATAAAATGATCGAGAAAAACCCAGAGAATGAGGAAGCTATACTTGATGCTATCACTTCTGTAGACTCTGGCCTTATGGATTGTGAATATGAAAACAACCTTTTTAATGCTCAAGATCATACTGAGACGATCAATGCACTTAAATTGATGGCTAACCCTCCAAAAGGACCATCATGTATAGAAAGAATCGCTGCAAAATTTGGTAAAGAGAATGAAGAAGAAGCTCCACCGGCAAGAAAGACTGTGACTATTGATAACATAGAAGAGAAAACAGTGGCACATTATGCAGGTTTGGCATCCCATGGTGCTATGCATACGTTGTTGCATGATAGTAATATAAGAGATGTACACTTCTCTAGAGCAAATAAACTTTCAGGTCTTACAATTTTAGATACAAACAAAGACTTGGCTTTGAAAAAAGCAGGTGCAACACTTTTAGAAGCATTTGATGCAGGGGCAGAAGTACTTGTAGTAGAAGATATTGATACACTTGATATGTTCACAGAAAACTTTGCTGCAATTGAAAGAATTGTTGGTAGAAAAATGATAGGTTTAGTGCTTATCTCTTCTGAAGATTTTGTAACACAGGTTTCTTCTATGGAAGCATAATAACGAAATATAATGCATCCTCGCACATAAAAACGAGGATGATTGTAACACATTCCCTACTTAGACGTATAACTTCCACTAATTTATAATAAAATTAATCCTTAACAAGATATACTTGAATCATTATGTAACATAAAGGATAGACTTCTATGAGTAAAAACTCAGATATTAAAATCTACGAATACGATGCTGTTATCGTTGGTTCTGGATTGGCAGGTTTGGCAGCTGCCAAAGAGCTAACAGAAGCAGGAAAGAAAACAGCGATCATCACAAAATTACACCCGCTACGTTCACACTCAGGTGCCGCTCAAGGTGGTATCAATGCAGCACTTGGAGATGAAGACTCTACTGAACTTCACGAATTTGATACAGTGAAAGGTTCTGATTACCTGGCTGACCAGGATTGTGTTGAGCTTATGTGTACAAAAGCACCAGAGACTATTCGTTGGGCAGAAAGAATGGGAGCAACTTTTTCAAGAAATGAAGAAGGAAATATTGCAATGCGTCCTTTTGGTGGGCAATCTAAACCAAGAGCATGTTACGCAAAAGACAGAACCGGTCTTGCAGTACTCCAAGCTATTTATGAACAAGCACATAGAGCTGGTATCGAAGTATTTGATGAGTGGTATGCAGCTGATCTACTCTATAAAGATGGTAAAGCATATGGTGTTGCAGCGTATGACATCCGTAATTCTCAGCCGGCTATCTTTAATGCAAAGGTAACGATGTTTGCTACAGGTGGACATGGTAGAGCTTACAGATTTAACTCAAATGCACATGCAAATACAGGAGATTCACTCTCGATCGTTGCACGTCATGGTCTTCCACTTGAAGATATGGAGTTTGTACAGTTCCACCCAAGCGGACTTGGTGGTTCAGGGGTACTTATCTCAGAAGCTGCACGTGGTGAAGGTGGACGTCTTTTCAACTCTGAGGGTGAAAGATTTATGTCAAAGTACGCACCAAATGCTATGGAACTTGCATCAAGAGATGTTGTAAGTCGTGCCATTATGGAAGAAGTACGTCAAGGTAAAGGTGTAGGTAAAGGTGGACAATCTGTGAACATTGACCTTACACACTTAGATCCCGAGATCATTTTAACGCGTCTTCCGGAACTTCGTGAGCTTGCTATCGCATTCCAGGGACAAGATATGCTTAAAGAACCTATTCACATCTCTGCAACGGCACACTACTCTATGGGTGGTATACCAACGAACATTAACTGTGAGGTACGTAAATCACCTACTGAAATGACAGAAGGTTTCTACGCTGCTGGTGAATGTTCATGTGTTTCAGTACATGGTGCAAACCGTCTAGGTGCAAACTCAGTACTTGAAGCCCTTCTATTTGGACGTCATGCAGGTGAAAATATGGTTAAAAAGATCGATGAAGGTATCGATCTTTATCCGGCAACTGAGGCAGATGCAGATACTATGTTAGCTGAGATGGAAAAACTTAAAACATCTAATGGTAATGAAACAGTACCAGGTCTTCGTGAAGAACTACAAATAGGTATGACTGCAGATGCAGGTGTATTTAGAACAAAAGAATCTTTAGAGAGACAACTTAAACTCATAGATGAACTTTTAGTGCGTTATAACGATATCCGTATCGATGACAAATCTGACACTTTTAACACAGACCTTCAGGAAGCTATAGAGCTTGGGCATATGTTGGAGTTCTCTAAATTCATCGTAGATGGTGCACTAAACCGTGAAGAGAGTCGTGGTGGCCACTACCGTGAAGATTTCCCTACAAGAAATGATGAAAAGTTCCTCAAGCATACGTATGCATATATGGATAAAAACTACAACATGACCCATGAATGGGGAGAAGTAGTGCTTGGTAAATTTGAGCCTAAAGAAAGAACATATTAAGGAGGTTATGATGAGTGAAATAAAAGATACTAGAAAAGTAACGATCAAAGCATTTAGATTTAATGCTGAAACTGATTACCTTCCATATACAAAACAATATGAAATGGAAGTAGGTAAAGATGAACTGATACTTGACCTTATGAACAGGATCAAGTGGGAACATGATGGTTCTTTCTCTTATAGACGTTCTTGTAGACACGGTATTTGTGGAGCTTGTGCTATAAAAGTAAACGGTAAGTCTGTACTTGCCTGTAAGCAAAATGCCATTGAACTACTAGACCTTTTCGATAATGACATTACACTTGAGCCATCAAGTAAAAAACGTGCAATAAAAGATATGATCATCGACAAGTCTGACTTCTGGGATAAACATGCTGCTGTTAAACCATATATAGTTGCAGACATTGACCCTAGACCTGAGGCTGAAACTAAACAGTCAGTTGCACAATTTAATGCACTACTTGATGCAGACCTTTGTATACAGTGTGGTGCATGTCACTATGCCTGTCCTGCACTTGAAGTAAACTCTGCTTTCCTTGGGCCTGCTGCACTTGCAGCTGCCTACAGATTTACAGCAGATACAAGGGATGAAGCGACAGAAGAAAGACTACAGATTACATTTGAGTCAGGTTCAGGTGTTTGGGATTGTGTTAAATGTTTTGAATGTGCAGAAGCATGTCCTAAAGAGGTTAATCCTATCGAAAAGATTGGTAAACTTCACAATATGCAGTTTGAACATGGTGTTGCAGTACCAAATGTTGCAACAAAACATGCTGAAGGTTTCTTAAGAGGTATGAAGAAAACTGGTTATCTTGATGAAGCAGATATCGTCACCTATTCTGAGGGTTACTTAGGTATGTATAAACACCTCAATACCGCTAGAAAAATGTTCATGGTTGGTAAGATACACTGGCATTCAGGGATACCGTTTATCAATAGTATTCCAAAAATTAAAAATCTTGATGAAGTACAAAAACTCATCGAAATTTCACAAACAAATAAGCTGTAGGGAGAAAAGATGAGCGAACAATTACATTACGCATTATTTACAGGATGTACTGCAAAGCAGTCTACACCTGAGTTACTTTCATCTACACTTGCAGTAGCTGACAAGTTAGGTATCAAAATTACAATATTAGAAGAAGCTTCTTGTTGCGGTGCCAGTCACCTGCAAGATTTTGATGAATTTTTAGCACACGTTTTAAATGCTAGAAATATTTGTTATGCAGAAAAGTTGGGACTTACGATGATCACCATCTGTAATACATGTCAGCTTAACTCTGCGATGACAAAACATGCTTTGGACACTGATCCGGAACTGAAAGCAAGAGTCAATGAGAAACTTGCAGAAGTTGGACTTGAATATAAAGGTACTTCTGAGATCAAACACTTCCTCTATACACTCATTGATGAGTATGGACTTGATAATATCAAAGATAAAGTGACCACCCCACTTTCTGCATTTAACATTGCTCCGTTCTACGGATGTCATAACATTAGACCATCAGAGTTACATGAAGATGCAAATGGACATGAAAATCCATATGTACCATCATCACTTGACAATCTAATAGAAGCGTTAGAAGGTAATCCTGTAGAGTATGAGAGTAAAAATAAATGTTGTGGTTTCCATGTAGAACTACAAGCGAACCATACTTCGGAAGTTCTTGCCGGAAATGCCCTACTGGACGCTGTAGATAACAATGCAGACCTTATGGTAACACCATGTCCGCTTTGTCACCTCAAAATGGATACATACCAGGACAGTATCGGTAAAGTTATGGGTCGTGGTGTAGAACTTCCAGTCCTTCACATGCCTCAGATGGTTGCCCTTGCTCTTGGATGTACAGAAAGAGAGATAGGACTTAACTTCCACGTTCAAAAAGCGAAACATCTTTATACGGAAGCTACAGCTTCTTAAGACTTTTCTTTACATATATTCCCATGCCTTGCATGGGATCTCAAAAGGACTAAGCGATGCAAGACTTTCTTCTTTTTAATACCTTGATTACCCCTTCATTACTTCTGATCATTTACTATATAGGTGCAATACTTATTCCCCTACTCAGCTGGTATCTTGCTGCATGGATCCATAAAAACTATTTAAGTGAAGTATCTGGATTAGTGAAGGAAGAGATAAAAAGAAAAACAACAGTGAAACAACGCTTATATACTCTTGTCGCATTTGTTCTATGCTTTTTATGTATGGAGATATTTTGGAGAGTAATCTTTGAGTTTTTTATAGCCTATTTTAATATGCATGATGCTTTGATGCAAATGGCTTAGTATCCTTTCTCCCCCTTAACACATAATTAACAGAATAACAATAATATAATACTATAGAACATACAGAGTTCTAAAAATTTAAGAGGATATAAAAATGAAAAAAATCGTATTTGCTCTAGCAGCAATGTTGATGGTAAGTTCAAGTGGTTTAGCCCAGGAGATGAAAGCAATGTCTGGTAAAAAAATGCCAACACGTTTTCAAGCTGTATCTATGGATAAGGCAGAAATTCTTCAAG
The DNA here is from genome assembly GCA_965657515.1 of Sulfurovum sp. Classification (GTDB taxonomy): domain Bacteria; phylum Campylobacterota; class Campylobacteria; order Campylobacterales; family Sulfurovaceae; genus Sulfurovum. The sequence goes on along the minus strand of CBFHPE010000035.1, from coordinate 9,412 downwards.
AAGGTGAAGCTAAAATGTTTTGTCCTACATGTGGGATGACACTTCCAATGTTTTATAAAACCAATCATGCAGCACATGTTGATGGTAAATCTGAACAATACTGTTCTATACACTGTTTGGCAGAGACTATGGAAAATGGCGGAAAAGTAACTGACCTTAAAGTGGTAGACAATACTACGCTTAAATTCATAGACGCTACAAAGGCAAGCTATGTATTTGGTAGTTCTAAACCAGGAACGATGAGTAAGACCAGTAAGTATGCTTTTGCAAACAAAGCTGATGCTGAAGCATTTGCTAAAGAATTTGGTGGAAAAGTCATGAACTTTGACGATACGCTTGCATCGGTAAAAAGCACACTTGCTAAAGAGAGTGCTATGATACAGAAGAAACAAGCAATGATGGCTCAAAAAGGTGAAATGATGTATAACAAAATGTGTAAACCTACTGATGCTAAATTTAACAGTATTGCAGAAGCAAAGTCATATTTAAAAGCAGAGAAGCCTTGTGGTGATATCAAAGGCAAACAACTTCAAGCCATTGGTATCTACTTAAACTCACGTAGTAAATAAGGTTTTATATGACACGGTTTATATTAGCTCTTTTTTTACTCTTAGGTTTGGTGTATGCAGAAGGCATATCTCCTGCCAAATATGCCAAACTGGTACAAAAAGGTGAAAAAGTAGCTATAAAACTGTGTGATGAATCAAAACTCACACAGATAAAAAGTAAAACACTATCAGAGATCTTTCATGAGATCGATACTGTTAATCCCTGTTTAACACTTAATAGTAGAAATAAAGAAGCTTTAGCTTATTTTCTTATGGCAGGTACATCTGAGTCACAATCTTCAGTAAAAGGACAAATGCAAGTACCACAAAAGGTAAAATGTCCTGTCTGTGGCATGTTTGTAGCTAAGTACCCTAAATGGGCAGCACTTATCACTGAAAATGCACATACACATTACTTTGATGGTGTAAAAGATATGATGAAATTTTACATTTTTGATGTTGATTTTCCTTACGACAGAAGTAAAGTATCACATATTGAAGTAACAGATTTTTATACGCTGAAAGCTATCGATGCTAAAAAAGCATTTTATGTTGTGGGTTCTGATGTTTTTGGTCCTATGGGAAATGAACTTATTCCTTTTCTAACAAAAGATGCTGCTCAAAACTTTATGAGAGATCACAGCGGTGATCAGATCATTATGTTTAATGAGATCACTCCCAAGCTAGTTATGGGACTTGATGGGATAGAATACCCATAATTTTAATATAGGAAAGATCTTGATAAAATCATTTGCATCTTTTGCATCACTATTGATACTGATGGTTCTGACCATGGCTTTACATATGCTTCTATTCCCCTATGATGAATATAGCGCATCCTTGCAAAATATGACTGAAGTTACAAAACTTACTGAACTCTCTTTATCTGTAGCTTACGATAGTGCAAGATTCAATGCAACCTACCCTGATATGCCAGCGTTGAGTAGAATGGACTTTGTCTATGAACGTTAATGCATTTTGGCACTTTCTAACCCTTCAACTTTTTAAAGAACGTTCCAAACACTTGGGTATCATCGTTATCTCTGTGATGATACTCTTTTTACTAGCTTCGATACTCTTTATATCTTCATCTATTCGCTACTCTTTGGAAGAGACTTTAAAAGTACAGCCAGACTTTGTTGTTTCTCGTCTTCAAGGAGGAACAACCGTTCCTGTACCTATGGATTGGGGAGATGAACTGCTAGAGACCTATGGTATCAGTAAAGTGACTCCACGAGTATACGGTCGTTACTATTTTGCACCAAAAGAGAAACATTTTCTCATCGTAGGTGTAGACTTTTTGGATGAACAGAGTCATGGACACCTTCAAACACTCATAGAGAGCACAGATATCAAATCTTTTTTTGAGAGTAAACAGATGATCGTAGGTGAAAGTGTGCAACAATATTTACGTGAGCACTTTTATAGGGATGCTTATAATTTTTTGACTCCTAAAGGTCAGTTTATAAATGTCAATATCTTTAAAACACTTCCACATCAAAGTAAACTCATAGCTAATGATATGATGCTCATGCCTATAGACTTGGCACGTCAGATACTAGGTTATGAGGAAAATGAAGTCTCAGATATCACACTGACAGTACCTAATCCTGATGAATGGGAGTTAATGACAGCTAAGATCACTGGCTTGCATTATGACCTTCATGTCGTAAATAAAAATGATGTACGTAAATCCTATGAAAATCTGTATAACTATAAAGGAGGTATGTTTCTCATTCTCTTTTTGATCGTTCTAAGTACTTTTGCACTATTACTTTATCAGCGTTATAGTTTGGTTTACTCTTCTGAAAAAAGAAATATTGGATTGCTCAGGGCTCTAGGTTGGAGTATCAATGATGTCTTAAAATTAAAATTCACAGAGACACTCATTGTTGTAACTGTTTCATTTACCATAGGTGTATTTATCGCATATATGTATGTGTTCTTTTTAGATGCTCCCTTACTTAAAGAAGTTTTTTTAGGTGGACAAAATCTACAAAACAGTCTCTCTTTTGTACCTGTAGTGGATTTTTCAGTGCTTAGTTCTATCTTTTTTATTTATGCTTTACCCTTTATCGCTGCAGTGTTGATACCCGTATGGAAGGTCTCTGTGACTAATCCGAAAGAGGCTATGTTATGATGATACAGATAGAATCTCTTTACAAAACATTTTCTCATATAGGAAATGATGTGACTGTACTTGAAGATATCAACCTCAATATATGTAAAGGTGAATGTGTTGTACTGCAGGGTGTGAGTGGATCAGGTAAAACAACCCTGCTTTCTCTCATAGCAGGTTTGGATAAACCCAGTTCAGGTAAAGTGCTTATAGAAAATGAACCTATCTCCAAACTCCCTGACCTTTTTGCATCAGAACTTCGTGCCAAAAAGATAGGTATGATCTTTCAGCACTTTAACCTTTTTGAACATTTGTCTGTCAATGAGAATGTCACTATCCCTCTTATACCATCAGGGATGAAGATCACAGAGATCCATGAAAAGGTAGATGTTGCATTACACCTTGCAAATATAATACATAAGAAAGAGAATCTTGCAAGTAGACTCTCTGGTGGGGAAAAACAGCGCACTGCGATAGCAAGGGCTTTAGTCGCAAACCCAGATATCATACTCTGTGATGAACCAACAGCTAACCTGGACAGGAAGAACTCTCTTTTGTTTATAGATATACTCAAAGAACTGCACAGTATGGGCAAAACGATTGTTATTGCAACTCATGATCCACTTTTTGATGAATTGGATTTTAAGAGTACTCTAGTCCCCATGGTAGATGGAAAGATAGTCAAATAACACTATGAATGAAGTTCTACTCTCAAATCAGGTCATTGTTTATCTTTTAAGTGAGTCTACACTCTTCTTTTTACTTTTTGTAGCGTTTATTGTCTCGTTAAAAGTATTGATGAAATGGGATTTTGAAAGTTTTACACCATTACAATTTACTTTAGAAAGACAAGCATATCTGGTGACAACAATACTGCTTTTTGTATTTTCCATGAAGTTTCTTCTTATAATATACTTCATCTTTAGTATTGATGCATTGTCATTGTTGGTCCCTGGTGCGATGTGTGGTGCTGGTGTCATATCTGCCAATGAATACGGATCATACTTATTAATATTAAAACTGATCATTTTGTTTTTCTTAACTTTATGGTTCTTTATAAATGCCTATGATATGCGTACGAAAAATCATCAATGGTTCAAAAATAAATCATGGATCTTCTCATTTATTTTTTTCTTGATAGTTGTAGAACTTGTGTTGGATTTTAAATATTTTTCTAATATAGATACACATGCACCTGTAAGTTGTTGTTCTGCTCTCTTTGGCCAGCTTGAAGGCTCAAATCCCCTGCCCTTTGGACTGAGTGTTCCTCTGCTATTAGTACTATTTTATCTCCTGTACAGTTTGGTACTACTTGCTCTTAAAACCAACCAAACATTACTCTATATAATTGCAAATGTACTTTTTGTTTACATTGCTTACTATGCTGTAGTTTATTTTTTTGGTACATACATTTATCAATTACCTACACATAAATGTCCATTTTGTATGATGCAGTCAGAATATATGTATGTAGGCTACCCTTTATGGATCTCTTTGTTTGTTGGGACATATATCGGTCTGTCTGATGCTATATCAAATCTTTGGTTGAAACTTTCTCATCTAAGATCACAAAATACAGTTATAGTTTTACTTAGCTTTTTTGTGTTACTATGCACGGCATATGTGGCTATTTATTATTTGAAAAATGGAGTTCTTTTATAATATGAAAAAATTATTACCCCTTGTTATTATCCTTGTGATACTTGGTATAACTGCAGTTATCTTTGTCTCTATGGCAAAAAATGATCAACCCGTTACCATCGTTAAAGGCAATAGCGAAATGAAGGCTTTACCCCTCAAGGTGAATTTTACGAATGATCCGTATTGTAAAATGCTTATCATTGATCAAAGAAACAGTACGCAGGTAGTCTCACCAGATGGCAATACATGGTTTTTTGATGATCCGGCCTGCATGGTATTGTGGTTAGAAGATAAAGCGTTTAAAGATGTAGCAAAGATCTGGCTCTATAGTATAGACAGTAAAAAATGGATAGATGCAAGAAAAGCCTGGTATGGAAGAGCTGATAAAACGGCGATGCATTATGGTTTTGGAGGCAGAGAAGTTAAAACAGAAGATGCTATAGATTTTGCTACTATGACCCTTCATGTACTAAGAGGTGAACATTTGGGTAATCCTAAAATAAGAAAAATGCTTTTAGGAAAATAATGGAAAGTATAGACTTATGGACGATCGCCACTGTCGCATTTTTAGGGGCATTTGGACACTGTATAGGCATGTGTGGGGGTATCGTTATAGCCTACAGTTCTGCTAAGATCGATAACAAATGGTCTAACTTTATGCAAGGGGTTGCTCATCTTGCTTACTCTTTTGGACGTATTACTACTTATGTGATGTTGGGAGCTATTTTTGGAGCACTTGGAGGTGTGGCACAGTTTAATGGTTATACAACAGCTACACTTACCATCGTAGCAGGTATTTTTATGATATTGGCTGGTCTGTCTCTTTTGGGAAAGTTGGAGTTTTTAACAAAAATGGAACACTCTTTTTCTCAAACAAAATGGTATCAAGATGTTTTTCGCCAGGTATTGCGTTCACAATCACTTTATAGTTTTTATATCTTAGGGCTTCTCAATGGTCTTTTACCTTGTGGATTGGTTTACTTCTTTGCTGTGACTGCTGCAAGTACAGGAAGCCCTCTTTGGGGTGCACTAGTGATGTTCATCTTTGGTTTGAGTACCATACCTGCCCTCTTTAGTCTAGGGTTTTTCACACAACTACTCAACAGAGGATCACTTAGAAAAAATATGATGAACTTGGCATCTATTATAGTTATCTTGTTTGGTGTATATACTATTTATAGAGGGTATGACTATATAGAGAATCCGGAAAAATCAGTTTTGAATTGTTGTGAGGAAGAAAAGGAGCTAAATACTACTACTATAGCCCCTTTTGAAGTAACGCAATAATTTACTCCGTACCTGTCACACAAGGTAGGCAAAGTACATCAACAAATGCTCTTGTATAGTATAGTACTCCATCATTACCTTCAACTACTGCAAACAGTGTGCCTTTAAATTCCATTTTTATGTTTAGCTCAATGTCTATTATGTCATTGTTATGTATATTGAATACAGCTACAAGTGCTTTAGGATTTGCATCTTGGAAAATGGAAACAGACTTTGCTTTGATGTTAGATCTGATAGATATAGGTATATTTTCCTTGTCACGCACGATATGTGGAGGAATGTTTAGCTCCACATTTGTACTTTTTCTAATAGTTGAAAATGTTTTTTCACCATAAAGTGCTATAGCTGCATTATTGAGGGTATTTTTTTCCCAAGCATCAGGTTTAGTTTCATGAAAATTCATAGCACTCAATGAAGACAATGAGATGAGCATACTATAGAGAAATAGACGTCTACTAAGCATCAAATATTATCTCTATAAGTGCTTTTCGTGCTGTTTTATCACCACAGACACTTTCATTTGCATTCAGTGCCTCTTTTAGAGGTTCTTGAGACTGCGCATATTTGAGTATAAAGTAAAGAGAATCAAGTATTGTGTCTTTCTGAGAAGCTTCCATTTGCTCTTGTGAACCATCATAGTTCTCACCATGCCATAACTTACCCATACTGGCAAGGGCACACTCATCTACATTATCTTGCTGATAAAGTTCTGTTCTATCATAGGTAGCCTCTTGATATTTATTGTTTGCTTCAGATACAAGACGTGCCAATTCTCCACCAGTAATTACAGCTGATAACTGTATAGCATCACGGTATTCCATCCCCTCTTTTACTTTTTCGACTACATCATTCAGAAATGTCTCGATTTGGATTATTTCTTTTTCTGTTTCATTCATAAGTAACCTACATCTTTTTAGAAAATATAACAAAACAAACTTCATATCAGTTGTTATGATTTATATATACTACAGTATACTATATGAATATAATTAAGGAAGAAGATGCAAAATAGTTTTTCGTACAAAAGTAAACTGTTTATCGTATCTTTTTTTCTCATTGCATCTTCTGCACTTAAAGCGGAACATAATACAACTGTAGATAGGGCTTATAAAACTGTTGCAAAAGGTGTCATAGATCTCTCTGAATATTTGGATACCAGTATAAGCCAATGGTTGAATTCTGATGATGAAAATAATGTACAGTGTGTACCAGACCCCATAACAATTAATGAAGATCAAAAAATAGATGCATTTTTTCAAGATAATAAATATTTGAATGAAACGGAAGATACATATATACGGTTACGGATAAAAAACTATTTATATTCCAGAGAAGACAACAAAATTAAACTAAAGTTGAATGCCCAAATACCTTTTAACAGGTGTAAAAAAGAGTTGCAGCTATTCTTGGATGATGTACAGGGAACCAATAGTGAAGTAAGGTCAACAGATGCTGCCAATGGTGGTGTTGGTATACGTTATTTTCGTGAAGGTCTGTATGGTATAAAATCAAATTTTTCATTAGGTATACGTAATTCATCACCTTATGTTCGTGCCAGATTTAGACGTCCTTTTACATTTGACACATGGATTATAGAGCCGGTACAGTCTTTTAAATATTCAAGTAATTATCATTTGGAATCAGAGACAAACATATATTTTGATAAATATTTTGATGAAAACAAACTATTTAGAATCCAACTTAATAGAGAATCAGGTGATCATATTCAAGGTATTGACTATGGAGTAAGCTTCGAATATTTATCATTGTTTAGAAAAAATACAGGGTTTGGTTTTAGGCAGTCATTTTTTGGTAATACACATTATGATGACTTTTATGCATTTGACAAAGATTACACTGGAATTAATAACTATGTTACTTCACTTAGTTGGAGAGCAAACATTTGGCGTAAATGGTTTTACTATGAATTAAGACCTACAGTAAACTTTCACAAAGATTATGATTACTCTCCAAGCTATTCTTTACGTATATATCTTGACTTTTATTTTGGTAAATATAATTAAATCAGATAATTTTTATCCTATTTAAAAGTTTTTCTGCTATAATCTCATTACAAATTTAAAACAAGGAAAATAAAATGCCAAAAATTAACAAATACGTAGACATCTCAGAAGTAGAAAGAGAAGCAAAAAAAGACTTGATCGACAGACACTCTCCATTTATTCATTGTGCTGACACAGCAACTGCTGGTGAGCCATTTGAAGTAACTGTAAAAATGGGTAACGAATACACTCACCCAGATGATTTTGATCACTTTATCGAGTCTGTAACACTTTTTGATGGTGAAACTCAACTTGCAAAAGCTTCATACGTTCCAGGAACACTTGGTAACACAAAAGCACATAACACTACTACATTTACAATTATCCCAACAGGTAAAAAACTTAAGCTTATCGCACATGGTTACTGTACTAAACATGGTATCTGGGAAGGTACTGAAAAAGTAGTTGAAGTAAACTAATTTTCTATAAGCACGCTTGTTCCGTGCTTATATCTCTTTTCTCACATTAGCTAAGAAGTTCTAATTAGCATCTCTTTATCACCAAACTTCAATTGTTAGAACCCTGTACCCATATAGGTTTTTAAATCACATGTTATGGATTTAATTTTTAAAGGGCTTAATCGGCTTGTATGCAGTAGTTATTTGGATACTACTTAAAACCACCTATGCTATGACATTTAAATGTTGTATTTACATCCCCTACTATGTGTGTAAGTGTATTATCTACAAAGCTTAATCGTTCACCATTAGCACTTTCAAATACCATCATATTAGCATCCGCACCTTTACCAAAAAATTTTCGACCATTAAATTTTGCAAAATCGAATACAGTTCTATGATGATGTATCGTTAATTTTTTATTATCGCAACTATAATAAAAATATACATCAGCATGTATTTGTGTAATAAATCCAACTAGTCCTATTAATATTAATTTTTTCATCTTTTACCTCTTTATTTCTAGACTTTTTAATTCTATATTCTTATAACTTCTCTTTTGTTTAATTTTTAAATACTCAAATTATGTCTTATAGATTAAATCGTATAAGGTCATAAATAAGATAACCGTTTAATTGGGAGGTATTTAACAGTAGTTTAAAAGTATGGAAACTGTCATAGATCTGAATATATGTGTCTGACTGTAAGTGCATATAATAATATTTTGTCAGACGCAGTGGAAGTATATCAGGCTCGTATGTCATTTATATGATATTTGGATGAAGTTATTAGAGAATTTCAGTTTGGTATTATTAAAAATAAGAGAATAAGGGTCTACTGGATATATTTGTCCAAGCTCCTCCACCTATACTTGTTTAAAATATTACCAAACGAAGATGTAGTATACCGAACTGATGTTTAAAGTTATATATTTTACCAACACATATTATTTTTGTGTTTATTTTAGTAGTTAAGTTTGGCATTATAAAAGGAGACGAAACGACACCTTGAACTGCACTTGGACAAGATGTTTGCCAAACTTCAGAATAAGTATATCACGTTGAAATGTCTTTTATGTGATGTTGTTGATGAAATTTTAAGCATAGTTGAGCTTGGCAAAATGAATAAATATATATACCTATGGGAGGTAGTTTGCCAAACTCAAAAAAAGTATATCACGCTAATATCGCATTAGTATAGCATTGTTTGTTATATGATATTTTTTTAGAAGATTAAATGGTGAACCTGTCCCTCCCCCGAAGAGGGAGAAGAAAAAAGTGGGACAGGAAAGTGTTTGTTCTTAGTGATCGTGCGCTGCACCTACACCTGAAGGGAGACGGATGCTTTCTACAAGCT
>CBFHPE010000034.1:0-18535 GCA_965657515.1 Sulfurovum sp. | reverse complement strand
AATAACCCTTCAGGTCTTTAAAGAGAAATACAATACCAAAAAAGAAAGGATTAAATATGAAGAGAATTACGAAGATAGCAATAACGGGACTTTTAGGGCTGAGTGTATTTTCAACTACAGTTTCAGCAGACGTAGTGAGAGGTCAAAAAATCTTCATCAAAAAGCTTAAACCTGCATGTGGGTTTGATGGCGGTAAATTTGCAATTAAACACACCCAAAAAGAATGGGCGGATATCAAGGCGGCAGGAAAGTTTGCTGAAGAGATAACCAATATATGTCCTAAAGCACAACTTGATCCTAAGTTTTTATCTGACGTATATGATTTTACTTACCACTATGCACTGGGTTCAGGGAATGTTCCAAGCTGCTAGAATTAAAGTATGGGTTCATATATGCAAGATGACAAAGCATAAAAAGTTATTCTCCTAAAGACTCTTCTTCTTTAGGGAAATAACCATGCGCATCAAGCCATCTGTAGATATCTGCAGCGATAGGTCCTGCTGTACTACCTCCATGTCCTCCATGCTCAACTAAGATCGTTACTACGTATTTTGGATCATCAAAAGGTGCATAGGTTGTCAACCAGGCATGAGAACGTAAGAAATAGGCCAATTGTGACTCTTTCAGACGAACTTTAGTGGACTGAGGTATAGAAGCTACTTGTGATGTACCTGTCTTTCCCGCCACCACTATAGGGAGTTTACTCATTGCTCTATAGGCTGTTCCTTTACGAGAATTACACACATCATACATTCCACCTCGTATCTCGGAGAGATATCTAGGATTAAGATCGATCGTTTTAAGTTCAGGTGCTATTTTTTTACCATCAACTTCCCTAGCGACACGAGGGGTGGGAAGTTTAGAAGTAGCAAGTGCTACGGTATAACGCGCTACTTGCATAGGTGTTGCCAAGTCATATCCCTGCCCTATGGAAGCGATCACTGTTTCACCCATATACCATGGCTGTTTAAAGCGTTTCATCTTCCATGCTTTATCTGGTATCACACCCGAATATTCTCGTGGCAGATCTATCCCTGTTTTAACACCAAATCCAAAGTTACGCAGATTACGTGCCATAGCGTCTATACCTACTTTTAAACTTTTATTATAAAAATAGACATCACAACTCTCACGTATAGCCTTTTTTAAATGTACGGTACCATGTCCCCATCTTGACCAACATCTAAATTTATGTTTACTTGTCCCAAGGGTAATATGCCCGTTACAATACTCTGAACTCTCGAGTATATTAGGTACTGATTGTGAAAAAGCCAAAGCCATTCCCATCTTGATAGCTGATCCGGGAGGATACGTACCGTGTATAAATTTATTAGTAAAAGGTTTGTTTAGATCATTCCGTAAAGCTTCCCAGTTTTTAGTACTGATACCTCCAACAAACATATTTGGATCATATGAAGGGACACTTACGGCAGCAAGCACATCACCATTTGTTTTCATCACAATTGCAGTACCAACATGTTCTTCAAAACGTTCATAGATCATTTTTTGGAGATCTATGTCTATATTTAAACGTAAATTCTTATTGTCTTTAGGGAGCTCTTTTTCAAGTATTTCTATGGCTTTGTTAGTTGCTGTTACTTTAGATATCTCATGTCCAAGTTCTCCTTGTAAAACTTTATTATAATGGCGTTCTAAACCACTTTTTCCTATTTTACCTACCTCATCAACCACTGCATCTTTTTCATTTTCTTTTTTGTTAGATCTACCTGTATATCCTACAACATGTGCCGAATATCTTCCATAGGGGTAGTAACGTTTTGTCTCTGCTTCTATCTTGAGATTTTTAACCAAAGAGAGTTTAGGATACGCACCCATCATATCGGAGTAATGGATAAAGTCAACCACTTTTATGTATTTATGATTATAAGGTGAATTATGCTTTTTATATACCTTTAACATCACCTCTTTGTTCAGGTCTGGAAATGTTTTAATCAGTATGTCAATTAAACGATCCAGGCGCTCACCTTTCATTTTAAGGTGTGGTACTATAGAAACGGAAAACCCTATCTGATTCATGGCCAGTAAGTTGCCATTCAGATCTGTTATTTCACCTCTTACAGGTTTGATGTATTGTTTTCTCTCTATATTTTCTTTTGCCAATCCTTCGTAATAAAAATTAGATTTAATACTCACATGGTAAAGCCGAGTGATCATCACAGCCCAAAAAACAAGAAAAATAAAAATAACAAACTTATATTTCACAGTATCACCACTATCAACATATCTACTACTAACGAGTAAAGTAATATCTTATCTAAAACAATACTCTGTGTCTGAAAGACAAAATCATAAGAAAAAAGACAGGCAAGATACATAAGATCTAAAAGCAATACAGATAGTATAGGTCTGCACATTCTACACTTTCTAAAGTGTTTTAGAGAAGGATATACAAGAACAAAAAAGAGAAGTGCAGAAATGATGATCAGAAAAGTCGGTAAAGAGAGGTTAACTTCTATGTTCATCATAAAGAAGATAGAGATCAAAACATATGCTGTTTTCTCTTTTTCCAACCCTAAAATGAACATATAGGACATTGCACCTATGAAAAGCGGTAAAAAAACGTAAATAGAGATAAGCATAGGATAGAAAAAAACAAATAAACCTATGCCTATCCATATCAGTGATTTTTGTTTATTTACGCTTCCCATACTGACTACGATAATTTATAAACCAATGCTACTTCATTACATACTGGAAAATGAATACATTTAATACAATCAGCCCAAATTTTATGTTCAGGTATCACCTCTTTGTTGATCTCTTTGAAATCAAGCTTTTGAAAAAATTGAGGTAAATAAGTTAAGACAAGAACATCTTCTTCTACACCTAGCGCTTTGGCTTCATCTAAAGTAAACTGTACCAATTCATGACCGATATTTTGTCCGCGATATGCTTCATCAACTATCAGACTTCTTATCTCTGCCAATCTTCTTGAGTGTATATGCAGTGCTGCATAACCTACGATCTTTTCTCCTTCTTTTGCCAAAACATAGGAACGAATATTAGTTGCTACTTCATCTTCTGTACGATTAAGAATAATACCGTCTTTGACTTCAGGGGAAACAAGTTCCTGCATCGAAGTGATATCACTCAGTTTAGCTTTAACAAGCGTTGCCATAGCTACACCTCACTCTTTTGTGAGGGCTCATCATCTACACCAAAGATCGTTTGAATGATATTTTGATGTACTCTGTCATGTCCATTTCTTTTTAGGTTTGAGAGTGTGATAGAACCTGGAAAATCCCGTTTCAATTTTGCTCTTTCTTTTTGATTGAGCTTATCGATCTTTGTAAATACTGTCAAATATTTCTGGTCAGGGCGTATGAACTCTGAGATGTAAGCCTCTACATCATCATCTATCTTCGCATGAGGATGCCGTGCATCACGAAGGTGGATAAAAAGACGTATAGAAACACGGTGTTTTATGAACTCAACAAGATTTTTCTGCCACACTTCTTTAAGTGATTTAGAGACTTTCGCATACCCAAACCCAGGAAGGTCTACAAAACGTACAGGATAACTCTGTTCATTGTACAGATATCGTGTCTCAAAAAAGTTTATTAATTGTGTCTTACCAGGTGTAGCAGATGATTTTGCCAGGTTCTTTCTTTGTGTCAGTCCATTGAGTGTAGAACTTTTACCTACATTCGAACGCCCCAGAAAAACCACCTCACTCATATCTTCAGGAAGAGAATCATTGATGCTTTGTGCTGACTTTATAAAGTTCGCTTCCACGATACGAGGGATCATTTTTTACTCTCCTCAGTAGTGAAGATGAACTTAACAGGCTTCTTCTCGGACCCTTTTACCTGTGAGTCCCCAGTTAACATATCTAGAGTGATCTCATCACCTTTTACTTGACGTTTATTTCTGATATCATCTACTTTTGCTTTACCCGTCAAAACATAAAATGATTTTTGGGGATAATAGGTGATCTTCTCAGACTTGCCTTTATAGTGCCCTTTTTCATTTTTAAATTCAAAAGTTACTTTACCTATGGCTTTATACATTTTAGTTTCATTATTTTCATTAAAATAGACAATGATCTTATCGGCATGGATCCAGTCTTCAAGTTTTTTAACTTTGGCATTACCAATAAAGTGAACTTCTTTTTTTAAATTTTCTGCTTTCATGCTAGTAGAAGTTACTTCAACTTTTTCAGCAAAAACAGATCCTGTAAAAAGAAGTAGTGTAAATGTGAGAATAAGTATAGACTTAAAAAAATGCAAAGAAATACCCTTAATATATATTTTAAAAGTATTGTACCATTATATTACTTTTCAGCCGTATATACTATAGCATCTACAGCTGTGCCGTATGCCTCTTTTTTACGTGTATTGTAGACAAGGGTATCACCCTTTATGATATTTTTATCTCTGGTAGCTATAAATGGTGCAGTGACATTTAAAGTTTCTGTTTTTTGGTCATAGGAAGCTTGTTGCGTTTTATAGTTATATCCTTGTTTCTCTTCTAAAACGATATTACCGTCTAAATTGAGTACATCTCCGATATATGTCCCCTTATCTGCGATCAAATACTTGATAGTTTCTGTAAAATAGACCAAATTATCCAAAGTTAACACGCCATTGTCACGTACACCATAAGTACCATAGGCTCTTCCTTGAAGTATTTGGGTATCCACTTCTGTAAATGTTGTATTGGTAAATTCTAATTCTTTAGTGAATGGCTCACTCTTCTTTGCACGCTTATCAATTTCCATTGTCAGTGATCCCGTGATGATCACGATAATAGATAGGATCAATACCGTTTCAATTTTCAGTCCCATAATTCCAAGTACTTCTCTTCAAGTCCCTCTTTTACAATGAGGTTTTCTATCATCTCACGTACAGCACCGTCCCCACCCGTTTTAGTAAGGATCACATCTGCAATTTTATCCACATATGCAGAGGCATCTCTAGGTACAAATGAAATTTCAGCAGCTTTAAGCATCTGAAGATCATTTAAATCATCACCAATGGCTGCGACATTCTCCATTGTAAGGTCAAGCTTCTCCAATAGTGACTCAAGCACTTCTCTTTTGTTATGTATACCCTGGTAAAAATGTTCTATATGTAACTCTTGAGCACGTCTTGCAACGATATCTGAAGACCTTCCTGTAATGATGGCTACTTGTCTTCCAAGTTTTCTCCATGAAGCAATAGCAAGTCCGTCTTTCACATTAAATGACTTGATCTCATCACCTTTTTCACTATAGGTAATGCGGGAATCTGTCATTGTACCATCAACATCCAAGACTATCAGTTCTATACTCATAGTACACCCTTTGTACTTGGGATACCGGCATTTTCATTGATAGACACTGCTCTGCGAAGTGCAACAGCTAAAGCTTTAAATGCTCCTTCTATAATATGGTGTTTGTTTTTACCACGGTTATAGATAAGATGCAGTGTTACTGGTAAATTAAACGTAAATGCTCTAAAGAACTCTTCCACAAGTTCAACATCAAAGTTGCCAACTTTTCCACCTATAGGAAGTTCAAACACTAAGAAACCACGATTAGATATATCCATATCACAAGTGATACTCGCTTCATCCATGACTACTGTTGCATTACCAAAACGTTCGATACTTTGTACTGGATATATTGCTTTATGTAGTGCCTGACCTATGGCTATCCCCACATCTTCAACTGAATGGTGATCATCAATATGCGTGTCACCTACACAAGAAACTTCAAGATCTATATGTGCATGTTTGGTAAAGGCTTCTAACATGTGGTCAAAAAAACCAACCCCTGTGTTTATTTTTGCTTCACCTTTACCATAAAGATTTAACTTTACAGAGATCTGTGTCTCTTTTGTTTCTCTGATCACTTCTATCATTTTTCTTATCCTATTTACTTAGTTTCTAACGATGAACGCACCCTCTAGACTATGAGAGTTCTTAAAGTCACGCGCTTCCTGTTCTGAGCCAAAGCCCATGAGCCATACACGGTACAGAGGTGCACCACCAACATCATCGAACTTCTTGATCTCAGCATTATAGCGTGAATACATCTCAGAATATTTATTTTTAAATGTTCGTGCCCCTGCGTAACGTCTAAATGCACCCACTTGTACACCAAAGTTAGACAGTTTTACACGTGTTTGGGTATGTGTCTTTGCACGACTTACTCTTGCAGCAGTAGGTTCGACTTTACCTGCAAATCCAAGGACTTCTACAGAGACTTTAGCAATACCCATTCTATCAAGACCGATCTCTTTACCTGCTGCATATGAACAATCTATGATACGTCCTTTTACAAAAGGACCCCTGTCATTGATACGTACGATCGTACTTTTCCCATTTTGAAGGTTATTTACCTTTACCATGGTATCCATAGGCCATGTTTTATGAGCCGCAGTCTTTGCATGCATATCATAGACTTCACCGTTACTTGTATATTTGCCATGGAAATTCGGTCCATACCAGCTGGAGATACCATTCATCACTTGTCCTACTTCAACATAGGTCGGGTGATATTGTTTACCAAGTACCCTATAAGAACGCATAGTAGACTTATGTCTTGCAGCAGAAGTATATTTGGTAGCACCAGGTTCTATTTTTTCTGAACATCCTGTCGTCATAAATGACACACCGACCAATAAAAGAGCTATCGCTAATACAGGGGATAAAATACGATTCATACTACCTCTCATACTTCAATAATTTTAGTCAATATTATCACTTTATTTGACTTTGCTTTTGCTTGCTAATACTATACGTTAAACTCATACAAATTGAAAAAGTTTCTGAGCATTTTTTGTGCTAATATTTGTAATCTCATCATAATCTAAAACCGAAAGTTCACTCATTTTTTCTGCTACCAGTGTTGTATAAGAAGGTTCATTTCTTTTACCCCTGTGTGGATGTGGTGTCAAGTAAGGTGCATCTGTCTCGATAAGCAACTTCTCTTGAGGAATTTTAGGATAAACATTGATGAGTTTTCTAGCATTTTTAAATGTTAGGACACCGCCTATGCCATAATAAAAATTTTTATTCGCAAGTTTGAGAAGTGATTCATCTGCATTGTAGCAATGGAGAACGCCACCCTCTTCTCCTGCATATTGGTCCAAGAGTTCTAGACAATCGCTACTTGACTCTCGTATATGCACGATCAAAGGTTTTTTCATCTCCTTTGCCCACAATATCTGGTCTATAAATACCTCTTTTTGCATCGCTTTCTCTTTAGCGATCTCTTCTTCGGTCTCTGGTAAACGAAAATAGTCCAAACCACATTCACCTATAGCTACACATTTAGGATGTGTTATAAACTTCTCAAGATCTGTTCTATCATAATGCTCTGCATCGTAAGGGTGTACTCCTACAGCAAAGTAGACTCCTTCATACTTTTGAGCAAGTTCTACTGCACGTTCTAAAGTTTTAGGATCTGCCCCAGGAATAATGAACTTCTCTACACCTTGTTGTCTGGCATTTTCCAATACCTGTTCTATATCTTCATCATAACGATGATCATCTAAATGGCAATGTGTATCTACTATCATATAAAACCTATAATTTTTTACAGTATTATAGCAAAATAGCACAAAACTCTTTGTTTATCTTTTTTAATATAAATTTTGACTATTATTATATCTTCATCTAATCTTATATAAGCTATAGTTTAAATACAAATATCATTAACAGGAGTACACATGCTCGAATCAGTCATTATTTATATATTTGTTTTCCTTATTGTTTTAGCCATGTTCATGGAGTATGTAAATGATAGAAAGTATCAAGCCAAAAGAGACAAAGAACGCCAAAAAAGTACTCCCAAAAAACCTGTTGAACCTGAACCTCAGGTCGAACCTGAAGAAGCAGTTGAAGAAGAACCTGAGGAAATTGAAGAAGTACAACCAGTCGTAGTAAAAGAAGTCATTCCTGAACCGGAAGTTATCCCTGAAGAAATAATTGAGGACGTACAACCTGAAGTTGTAGTAGAAGTTGAACCAGAACCTGAACCTGAAGTTGTAGTAGAAGTCGAACCGGAACCAGAACCCGAAGTTGAAGCAGAAGTAGTTGTTGAAGAAAGTAAAGAGCTTCCTACCTGTGAATACCCACCATTTACACATGTACGTCTTGTTGAAATGGGACTATCAGATGATGAAGCAACAGAATTTGTCAATGAACTCATCCCGCAACTTGAAGAACAGATTCCTCTCATAGAAGAGGCGATAAATATCGCTGATTTTCATCAAATAGAACGTTTGACACACGGTATTAAAGGTTCTGCCACTAACTTAGGAACAGGAGGTATTTCGGATCTTTTAGTCGAGTATAATACTTATCTAAAGTCTGGAACAGACTCTGACGTAGTAAAAGCATATCACAAGCATTACTTACACTATATTGAAGAGCTTAAAAAACAATATACTTAAGCCCTTAACTTCTTAGCAAATTCTAGTGCTTGAGAAGTTGGGTTCTCCCCGGCGATGATTCTTGCGATCTCTTCCACTCTTCCTTCATCATCTAAAACATTTACTTCACTCTCTTTTCCTGCTTTGGTAACAACGATGTGCTGCTCTGCTTTAGCAGAAAGGTGTGGCTGATGTGAGATCGCAAATACTTGATATACTGTAGAGAGTTTCTGTATCATATCAGCAATCGCTATAGACTCATCGCCACTTACATTCGCATCGATCTCATCAAGTATCAGGACACCTTGTGACGAACCTTCTTCTATAGTAGAAGCCATCAATGCCAAACGCACTCTGTTAAACTCTCCCCCACTAAGCGTTGCTGTTTTAGAATCTCCGAGCATCACTTCAACAGTGTCAAATCCTTTCTCATCCAATGTTTGTTTCTCAAACAAGAAAGTGAGTGCAGGAAGTTTGAGTGTAGAGAGATAGCCCTCTAAGACTTTTTCCAAATTTTTGGCTTCTTTTTGGCGTGCAGATGAAAGTGTATGAGCCAAAACAGTAAGCTCTCCATACTCCATACTTATAAATGACTCTAACATACTCTTGTCATGTTCTATGTTTTGATAACCTGCAAGTTCTCTCTTTTTTTCTTCTTTATATACCAAAGCTTCTTCTATGGAACCATAGCGCTGCTGTAGTGTCGTAATATCAGAAAGTCTGTCTAATATCTCTTCTACATCCATCTCTTCAAGTTCATCAGCTAGTGCTTCAGTCTCTTCAAAGTCAGCACGTACCTGATTCATCACATCTGTAAATGCAGAGGCATCTTTATCTAACAATCTATAAACCTCTTCCACTGCGCTTTCAGAAGCAAATATCCCCATGGCAGTTGAAAGTGATGATTTGATTTTATCTATACGTGAGAGTTGTTGTTTCACTTGTAATAGTTCTACTTCTTCCCCTACCTGGGGATTGATCTTTTCAATTTTATCTATTTCATAAGTAGCAAACTCTATAAGTTCAGCCAATTTAGCTTCATCTTCTTTTATCTTTGCCAACTCTTTCATTTTTACTTTGTAGTTTGCATAACGTTTATGATACTCTTTGAGTGATCTTTTAAAATTTTTATCTTTACTTAGCAAAGAGCCATCTATCATCGATAAAAGTGACTGAGATTCAAAGCCTCCTTTATCGCGTACAGAAAGGTACTGTACATAAGGAGCAAAAAGTGTCCCCAGGGCTTTTTTAGAGATATTTTGTCCATCAATATAATGACGTACTTTCTCTTTTTTGAGTGTCTTTATGGTCACTTCATCATCTAATTCATATGCTTCAGAGTTCAAGCTCAACGGTTTAGAAATATTTACTTCACAAAGTGCTGCTGCACCCAATGTGTTATGTCCAAAAGAAGTGAGTATGGCAGACATCAGGACAGACTTCCCTGCTCCTGAAGGTCCTGTTAAAACTACCAATCCTTTGTCAAACTCCAACTCGACACTCTCGAAAGTAACCAGTTCACGCAGATACAATCGCTCTATCAATTGTCATCACCCCAAGAGAGTTTATCTCTCAACACAGAAAAATAATTACGCTCTTTTCTATGTAAAAGTTTTGCACCTCTTTTTGCACCCATAATGACCAGAACATCCTCTGATGTCATCTCATAATCATCCTGTCCGTCTATCACGGCAATGATACGTTCTTCAGGAGAAGAGAGTTCTATAGTAAAGTCAGCAGGCACAACAAGAGGACGTTGCGTGAGAGAGTGTGCCAAAATAGGTGTCATGATCAGTGCTTGTGTGAGTGGATACATTACCGGTCCACCTGCAGCCAGGTTATAGGCAGTTGAACCTGTAGGCGTTGCAATGATCAGACCATCACCTCTATACGTGTTAAATCTTTCACCATCAATAGATGCATAAATAGTAGCCATTTTAGAAACAACAGGACGGGTAATGACCACATCATTAAAAGCAAAAAAAGGCTCTTTATTACCCTTTTTTCTTTGTATGTAACCCTCTATCATCATACGTTCATCGATACGATAATCTCCTGAGATAAGCTGGTCTAAAAAATGCTCTACATCATCTATAGTGACATCGGCCAAGAAACCTAGATTTCCGGCATTGATACCCACAACAGGTTTATGAGACCCATGAGAACGGCGAACAAGGGAAAGCAGTGTACCATCTCCACCCAAAGAGACTAAAAAGTCTGCATTTTCACACATCGTTTCAAAAGCCACCCCCTCTAAGTTTATCCTATCAGCCGATCGCTCAGAGAGGATCACAGATATACCTTTTGCTTCAAACTGCGCTTTTATACGTTCATAAAGTGCTTTGATATCAGGATCATTTGGTTTAAGTATAAAGCCTGCTGTTTTGATCTGTGCTAATTTTTCCAAAGTGAAGCGCTCCATCTATTTATATTGATAAGTAGAATATCATATTATCACTTTGAATGGGAAAAATATGTCATATTGACATACTATTACCCGTGATAACATGAACAATCAACACACTTAATTTTCTATATATGACTACTCCTAAACAACATTTAGTTATAATCGCGACATTATTTTGACATATAGGATTGTTATGAGAACACATTATTGTGCAGATGTAAACGAAGAACATATTGGGCAGATTGTTACTGTTGCCGGTTGGGTAGCTAGCCGTAGAGACCATGGTGGTCTGATCTTCATTGACCTTAGAGACAAAGATCAGGTTGTTCAACTTGTATGTGATCCGGCAGACAATGCCCAGGCACATAAACTTGCTGAGAGTGTAAGAGACCAGTTTGTACTTATTGCAACTGGTTCGGTAAGAGCAAGAGGTGAAGGACTTGAAAACCCTAAACTAAAAACAGGTAAGGTTGAGATCGTTGTTGATGAGTTGAAGATCGAGAACCGTTCAAAACCTATGCCATTTGATCTTGGTGATGAGAATGTTAATGAAGAGATCAAACTTAAACACCGCTACCTAGAGCTTAGAACACAAAAGTCTTACGACATTTTTAAACTTCGTTCTAAAGCAACGATCGCAACAAGAAACTCACTTGATGAACTTGGTTTCCTAGAAGTGGAAACACCGATCATTACAAAGTCTACACCTGAGGGAGCAAGAGACTATCTTGTACCAAGCCGTGTACACAATGGAGAGTTCTACGCACTTCCACAATCCCCACAGCTTTTTAAACAGCTCCTTATGGTAGGTGGTTTTGACCGTTACTTCCAGATAGCTAAATGTTTTAGAGATGAAGACCTAAGAGCAGACAGACAACCGGAGTTTACCCAAATAGACGTCGAGATGTCTTTCTGTGATCAAGAAGATGTTATCAAAGTTGCAGAAAAACTTATCAACGATGTATTTACAGCATGTGGTTTTGATATTCCTGCACAATTTAAACGTATGCCATACTCTGAAGCGATGGAAAAATATGGTTCAGACAAACCAGATATGCGTTATGACCTTGCAATGGTGGATGTGATCGACATCTTTGAAAGATGTGATAATGAGATATTCTCAAATATAGCAAAGGCTCCAAAGAAGAATCGTATCAAAGCACTTAAAGTGCCAAAAGGTGATGAGATCTTCTCAAAACGTCAGATGAAAGGTTTTGAAGATTATGTACGTAAGTTTGGTGCTTCTGGTCTTGGGTATTTCCAAATGAAAGAAGATGGTCTTAAAGGACCGCTTACCAAATTCTTCACAGAAGATGATATCCAAGCTATCATAGAGAGATGTGAACTTGAAGTGGGTGATGCAGTATTCTTTGGTGCTGGTGATAAAAAACTGGTATGGGATTATATGGGTCGTTTCCGTATCTACCTTGCAGAAATCATGGAGATCATTCCAGATGATGTATTTGAGTTCCTATGGGTCATGGATTTCCCTATGTTTGAAGTAGAAGATGGAAAAGTAAAAGCACTTCACCACCCATTCACACAGCCAAAATCACTAGACTTCAATGACATTGAAGAAATTGAATCTATCGCATACGATATCGTTCTCAATGGTACAGAGCTTGGTGGTGGGTCTATCCGTATCCATAAAGAAGAGATGCAAGCTGAGATCTTCAAACTTCTTGGTATCTCAGATGAAGAAGCCCAAGAGAAGTTTGGATTCTTACTAGATGCACTCAAGTTTGGTGCACCTCCACATGGTGGATTTGCACTGGGTCTTGACAGACTTATCATGCTTATGACAGGTGCAAGCAGTATTAGAGAGGTTATTGCCTTCCCTAAGACCCAAAAAGCACAATGTCTTCTCACTGATGCACCAGATGTGGTTGATTCAGAACAACTTAAAGAATTAAGTCTTAGAATTAGACAACAAGCGCCTCAAGCGTAAATAAAAAAGGATATATACAATGAAGAAACTATTTTTGATCATCGGAGCACCAGGTTCAGGGAAGACAACGGATGCAAGTATCATTGCTGAGAAACACGCTGATTCTATAGTACATTACTCTACAGGTGATATGCTTAGAGAAGAAGTTGCATCAGGTTCAGAGCTTGGTCAAACTATCGAATCTTTCATCTCTAAAGGTGCTTTGGTACCATTGGAAATTATTGTAAATACTATCGTATCTGCGATCAATAATGCTCCTGTAGATACTATTCTTATTGATGGTTATCCAAGAAGTGTTGAACAAATGACTGCATTTGATGCACTTGTTGCAAAAGAAGACAACATAGACCTTGCTTCTGTAATAGAAGTAAGAGTATCAGAGCAAGTAGCTAAAGATCGTATCTTGGGCCGTGCTGCAGATGCTAAACCAGGTGAAGAGCGTTCGGATGACTCTGTAGAAGTATTTTTTGACAGAATGAAGATCTATACTGATCCACTTGCTGAGATCCAAGACTTCTACACTGCAAAATCTTTACTCAAAGTTATCGATGGTGCAAGAACATTAGAACCTATCGTTGCTGATATGGAAGCATTTATACTTTCTAAATAATCTTACCTTACCCTAGAAGAGAAGTAACATACACTTCTCTTCCTTGCTCTCATACTCCCTACTTTACTCAACTTTCCACATAGATAAGCTACAATTTAATATAGCACCTATCAAAGTGCTGTTCAAAACAAAGGATACACATGACTAACCTCATTTCAAAACTTTCAGTAGCATTTACACTCCTTATAGTTTCAACTATTACACTTCAGGCCAATGCTATCTCAGCATATTATGATGCACCATACGCTGATGAAACACAAGTACAATCAAAACTTGAAGCATCTGGATTTAATGTACTAACAACTTATTCACCTGCTAAAAAAGATTATTTAAAAGTGATTGTTTTTACAAATAAAGAACTTACAACGATCGCAAGTAAAAAAACACGTGGTTTTGCAGCGATTCAAAGAGTCTTGGTAAATAACCAGGCAAAAACTGTTCGTGTCACTAACCCTGGTTACTGGCTTAGAGGATTTATGCAAAAAGAGTTTACTGCGGGTAGTGACAAAGCTATCCAAGATGCGATCGAAAAAGCTTTAGGTACATTAACACCAACAAAAGATGTCGTTGATGAAGATAAACTTGCAGAGTACCAGTATGCGATCTCTATGCCATACTATCAAGATATGTTAGAGATAAAAACAGGTGATGGTCTTGCAGCAAAGATCAAGAAGAAAAAACTATTTGAAGTATCTTTAGACAATGGAAGCACACTTGTTGGAGTAAAGATGTCAAAAAATTCTGAGAACTTCATTGAAACTATTGGTGAAGAGAATGCTTTGGTTTTACCATACACACTTCTTATAGAAGATGGTAAAGCGTATGCACTACATGCTAAATATTACCTTGCAATGTCATACCCGTTATTGACATTAGGGCAATTTATGAAGATCTCATCTGTTCCAGATGCTATCGAAAGAAAACTCAAAAAATCATTTAAATAGTCATCTGCAAAGGAGTTTACTCCTTTGTTAGACTAACATCTCTTCCAGCGTCACTTTTACATTTTCTCCCAAAGCATTTACATTATAGCCGCCTTCTAAAAAAAAGACAAAAGGTACATCTTGTAAATCCAAAATACCTCTAACGGTCTTTCTTATACCTTCAGTCGTAACGTTAAGCTGTGCCAGTGGATCACTCTCATGCAAGTCATAGCCTGCTGAAACAAGTATAATATCCGGGTCAAAATGTTCTACCAGAGGAGGCAGATCATTTTCATAAATATCCAGTAACTCTGTATCACCACTCTCCGGCATCATTAAAAAATTGGCAGTATAACCTTCTCCTCTGCCTCCACCTTTGTGTGCTTCAGCACCTGTACCAGGATAGGCATATGCTTGATGTGAAGAGAAGTAAAACACTGTATCATCTTCCCAAAAAGTATCTTGTGTACCATTACCATGGTGCACATCAAAGTCTATGATTATTACTTTTTTATACCCTAATTTTTGTGCATACTTTGCAGCTATAGCAATGTTGTTAAAAAGACAAAAACCCATAGACTGTCTGGGTGTTGCATGGTGCCCGGGAGGTCTCACTGCACAAAAAGCACGTTCAAACTCCCCTGCTTTGATGCCATCAAGTGCCACTATTCCTGCACCTACTGCCATCGTTGCTGCGTTATAAGAGTCTATGCTGCATACAGTGTCAGAATCTATTTGACCACCATACTCACTCATACTTTGTACCTGTTCTATCTGTTCATAAGAGTGTACCGATTCAATGATGTTTTCAGAAACTGCGATAGGAGATTTTAAGATCAAACGTTCTTTTAATGGTTCAATAGCTTGATTAATAGCATTTAAACGCTGAGAAGATTCTGGATGCATAGAGCCAGTATTATGTTTCAAATAGATACTGTCAGTGATATATGCTACTTTTTTATTTTCTACTTTCATTATTACATTATACTCTTTTTTTCAATGCAATGATTTCCTGTCTGAGACTTTCTATCTCTTTTTTAAGTTTTACATTCTCTTTACGCAGACTGTATGGCTCATTTTTCTCTTCATTAAAAATAGTATCAGAAACTTCTTTTTCCACTACCTCATCGATGAGAATATAAATTACCTCCTTATCCTCTTCTATTATCGTCTCTGTAGGTAATTTCCCAGACTTTACCATTTTAACAACATTAAAAATACTCAATTTATGCTTTTTGGCATAG
This sequence comes from Sulfurovum sp., assembly GCA_965657515.1. Taxonomy (GTDB): domain Bacteria; phylum Campylobacterota; class Campylobacteria; order Campylobacterales; family Sulfurovaceae; genus Sulfurovum. Next base: position 3,022 of record CBFHPE010000034.1, on the reverse strand, counting down.
GCTTTAATACTAATTTTATCCATAGTGAATCTTTCATTATATTATTAGGGTACTTCTATAACCCTTTCGTTATAATAATACGACAAAACACATAAGGACTTATACATGTACAACAAAAAATTTAACCCGATGATGCTCTTGCTACTCTTATCTTTGCTTTTCACACAACATACTTTGGCAGATGAGAAAGCAGCTGAACTTGATAGAAAAGTTGACCTTGCCATTCAAAAGTTTAAGACAGACATAGAAGGTGGAGAAAAGTTTCTTAGTAAAGTAAAAGGTTACCTTGTCATTCCATCTGTGATCAAAGCAGGATTTATTATTGGTGGAGAACATGGTACAGGTGCATTGCGTATCAATGGAGTAACGAAGCACTACTACAGTCTTACATCTGCTTCTGTTGGTTACCAGATCGGTGCACAGGAACACTCAGTACTTATCGCTTTTTTATCTGAAGCATCTTTAAATAATTTTATGAAAAGTAACGGTTGGGAAGCTGGTGTAGACGGATCTATCGCTGTTGCTGAATGGGGAAAAACAGGAGATATTTCAAGTATCAGTTATGAAAAACCTATCATCGCATTTATGTATGGTTCAAAAGGTTTAATGGCAGGTGCTACTGTTAAAGGAACAAAATTCAAAAGAATCATACCTCAATCAAAGGCTAGTACGTGAAAAAGATAAAACTACTTCTAATTTCAATGCTTTTAGTATATAGCTCAACTGCAATGGCAGCTTCTGCAAGTGACATTGAAAAAGATGCAGATGAAACACTTAAGATCTTTTACAGTGAAGTAAAAGGTTCAGAAGCTTACTTAAAAAAGGCAAAAGCATATCTCATATTTCCAGACATTAAAGAAGCAGGCTTTTTTATGGGTGGTAAATATGGAGAAGGTGTACTGCGTGTTAGAGGAAAATCTAAAGCATACTACAGCATCACTGCTGCATCAGTAGGTATGCAAATGGGTATGAAAGTCTATGGTATGGTCATTGCATTTTCAACAGATGCAGCACTTAACAAATTCCTTCTAGATGATGATGAATGGGAAGCAGATGTTGATGGTAATATTGCAATGGCTGAGTGGAATTCAAAAGAAGAACTTGATGATGCAGACTTTAGTGAGTCTATGGTTGCTTTTGTATTGGATTCTAAAGGTATGATGGGTAGCCTCACTATGGAAGGTACAAAATTTAAACGTATCCATCCAGACGATTAGGAACAACTCTATACTTAATACTGAGTTATAATCATTATAACAATAGTTTAATTTTATATTTAAGCTATTATTGTTATAATTAATAATAGAAATAAAGGAATAACAATGAAAACAGTTAAATATATCTCACAACTTCTGATGGTGCTTTTAGCATTCAGTACACTCTCTATAGCCGGAGATTCAGCAAGAGAGATAGACCGTGATTCAAATGGTGCACTTTCCCAATTTCACCATGAAGTAAAAGGTTCTAAAGAGTATTTAGAAAATGCCAAAGCATACCTTATATTCCCAGATGTAAATGAAGGTGGATTTTTTATAGGTGGAAAATATGGTGAAGGTGTCTTACGTATAGGTGGTAAAACAAAAGCTTTCTTTAGTATTACCGGACTTTCTGCAGGATTTCAAGCCGGTATCCAAAACTATGCGCTGATCATTGCCATTACATCTGAAAGTGCCCTCGATAGATTTTTATTAGATGATGACTGGGACACAGAAGTGGATGTTAATATGGCTATGGCTGAATGGAACTCAGATGAAGAACTGGATGATATCGATTTTGGTTCAGATCTGGTTGGTTTTGTATTTGACTCTAAAGGAATGATGGGTAACTTTTCATTTGAAGGTATCAAGTTTGAGAGAATCAATCCTGATGGAAGTCATTCACCTGCTTATTAGATAAAATAAATGGCTTCATTCGTTGAAGTCATTTTTTAGAATAGATAGATTTTAATTAAATCTATCTTTATAAGAACATTTCTGACATAACTCTTCTACAGCTTTACCCTCTTTAAACCCTTCTAACATATTCACCGCACGTCTTGAATCCAAAATCTCATTTAAAGCACTTTTATGCAGATCCCCTAGTTCCACTATGCCGTCACAGTCTAAACAGCAAGGAACCACAGTTCCATTGGCTAAAATAGCTATATGAGACTGTAATCCCTGACAAGTTCCGTGACCATAATTATCATTCTTTAAAGAGGGCCACTCGAAGTAGTTATCGAAGTGCATCAATACTTTAGAAGCCAGCCGTATCGATTTGGGTCTCTCTTTATAGATAGTATCCAGATCAAGATCCACATTAAAATTTGTAGAGAACTTTTTGAACAAGGTCTCATTAAATGTTCGTTCTGACATCATCTCATCCAAATTCCACACACGAAGGTTAATAAAAAGTTCTTCCTTTCGTGCCAATTTAGCATCACAAAGTGCAAGAATAGGTTTAATGTACTGTTCAAAAGTGATCGATGTGTCATTCTTGTTAAAACTATTGAGTGAGATATTGATCTGTTTCACACAAGGATGAAAAAGTGTATCATAGCTGTGTTTTTTTAGAAAATATCCAGAAGTAGTAAGCATAGCCTTCAAACCATGTTTATGGATAATATCCAAATAGGATCCAAGATTTGACTGTGTAAGGGGATCACCTACCACATGACAGGCTATCTCTTTTGTATAGGATTTTGCCTGTTGCATGACATCGTCAAAAAAATCAAGGTCCATCTCTTTGGATGGCAAAGACTTTGTGGGGCAAAAACTACAGGTAAGCCCACATACATTCGTAAGCTCCACATAGATGCGGTAAAATTTCATGTGATATCTATTTCATACATCGTGACAGATCAGTGATGTTCTTGGCGCGTTTCACACAGGATATACGTGATTCCAAATAGTTCACCTCATCTTCAATTTTATCAATAAGTTTACTTTTTCTCTTATCATCCCAAAGTAAAATAAAATCATTTTCCCGTGTACCTAACTTCTCTTTCATACGTGAAAATTGTTCGATACACTGATTAGCTGCA
>CBFHPE010000033.1:0-18580 GCA_965657515.1 Sulfurovum sp. | reverse complement strand
CTGCCATCAGCTTCACACTTTTTGAATAGTTTTTTTGGCATCATCCATAAGGCTCCGATGATGGTTGGTGCTTTTGCAAAGAAATGCAAATAAGAGAATATGATATTGTAAAAATAGTTGATATATGTGGAGAGTAGTCCTCCACCATAAGTGCCTGTTCCTTGATAATATGGGAAAAAGTATGCAATACCTGCATCAGAACTGTTTAAAGCGTTAAGTCCAGTGCTTAATGCTTTGGTATCAACCTTAACATCTGCGTCCATTGAACCGATAATATCATATCTTGCATTTTGTACGGCAACATTGATATTATGCTGTTTACCCATCAATTCTTTGGACTCTCCTGTGAGAATTATTTTTATATCTTTATCTTTATCTTTAGTAGATTCTATTACAGCTTTACAGACCTCATAGGCTGGGTCATTTTCAGTTTCCAGTGCAAACAGATATTCAACAGGGGATGCAATCTCAGAGTCTACGAGTGCTTTTAGATTATCATAAGTAGTTTCATCTGCACCCTTGATTGGTACGATAAGCGATAATGCATCCGTTGATACTTGTGACTCTTCTTCTTTAGAGAAATGAGTAATCATTTTGAGAAAAGCGAAGGTCATAGATAATATACCAATAACAGAAATAACAAAAAATATCCAATACATTACACTCATTTTACTTCCCCGTAATTTTTTATTTAAGTATTAAAAGTATAGCAAAAATATCTTCTCCTAAAACCTCATAAAATATATAAATTTATAAGGTTTTCATATTCAATGATTGATCTTCGTATTTACGTAGTTAATATTTATAACTTCACAATTTTTATTCAAAAATAAACATCTGTAATTGTTCTTTCTATGAGAATAGATAGACACTCTTTATGGTTTACCTTTAAAATTTTTTAGGGTACTATATATGTAGTTATAAATACAAGATATAATAATTTATACCTTCTAAGGAGTTAGAATGTTATATAAAGTAAAAGCAAAGATCAACAAATTAAAAATGAAAGATTTTTATACTGCTTTGACGGATGGCAGTATTGCTGCTCAGGAACCAGATGGTCCAGATATTGTAAATGCGATGCAAAAAGCAGTGAAGACGGAGGATGATACACTTGAATGGTATCAGTCATGTACATGTACTTCACCGCTAGAACATGAGCGTGATACAGTGTATGATAAATATCTGCATGATATTGAGACAACATTGGTGTATGAGATTAAAAATGATATAAAAGGTATATCGTTCTGGGATTGTTTAGAAACCTGGCACTTTGATGATACATATACTTTTTAAGTGTTTGAATGCCTCTTATCAACAGAGTTAATGTATGACCATTTAATCTGTAGAAACAGTAAAATGGTCTTTCTTATAATATTGTAATACCTTTTTTTCTACTGCTGAACTTCCCCATCTATCACGACATAAGATTCTGACATATTGACTGAGTGATAAATGGTAGTGCCATACTTTTTACTGTAGTACTGTAGCAACAGTTTTTGAAGCGTAGGTTCTGTGGAGGGAGTGAACCAGCCGTTGTTGCTTAGGAGTATCATGTTTTTTGGATTACCTTCATAGAGTTTTTCAGATGTGCCTTCAAAACAGATGGCATTTCGGTAGGTGATACCGTCTATTTGGTAGTCTATGACATCTTTGCTGGCTATGTAGTCTACAGCACCGTCATAAAAAACTTCATTGACCCAGTCAGAAAGAAAGTCTGGAAGAGGGTTGCTTTCTCCAAAGGGTACTAAGACCACTTTGTTGGCGATGCTTATTTTGTCATCTGTAAAAATGTAGGTTGAATTCCGTGGGGTTTCTCCATCCCAGTAAAGTCCACCAATGACGATAGAGATATGTTTGGCTTTTTCTTCAAGAATGGCTATGTTCTTTTCCGAACGATTCAGGAAGATCGGGAAAACAGATTCGGGCAGGATGATGAGTGACTTTTTATCTTTGATAGCTTTGTCTATATGGTTAAAAACAGCATTAAATTGCTTATCATGTAGGGTTTCATTCCATTTGTCTTTTACTTTGGTACTTGTAGTAACAAGTGCAATATCTTCTGGTATTTTATTTTCTATTGTAGGAGCGGGTTGATAGGCAAAAACTATGAGTAAAAGATAAAAAAAATGTTCTCTCCAAAGAGTAAGTACGATGGCAAAGAGAACAATCGCAAACTGCCATTTAGTTATGCCTAGGTAACTTTCAACAAAGACAAGTTCAGGTTTGAACCAGTCAAATCCAAAAGGATGTACAAAGCTTAAGACCAACAGTCCAATTGCCTTTATTGTTAAAGGGAAAAGTGAAGCGTGAAGGGCAAATAGTTTAGAGAGTTTTTCACTTATCCACGCGATAAAACCGAAAAGAAAACCATAACTTAACATGATGATAATCAGCTCCAGAGGAACTGCCCAAAGCATTTCATAATGTATGAGACTCAGTGCGATCCACCAAAACCAAAAGAGACCGATGAACGCTCCTGAAATGAACCAGGTCTTAGCATTTGAATTTAACAGTAAATAGAGTGAGAGTAGTCCTAAAGTTGTATTTAAACAGGGGTGTGAGAAGTTCCAAAAGTTGAGGTAAATGAAGGCAGAGCTTAGAAGTGCGACCATCAAGCCTCTTGTTATCTCTAAAGTGGTAAAATAATGCCTAATTTTATTCATAAAGGATTCCTATGGAACAACAAGCTGGAGCACTCGGTTCATTTTTACCGCTCATACTTTTATTCGCGATTTTCTATTTTTTGATCATCAGACCACAACAAAAACAACAAAAAGCACACAAAGCAATGCTAGAAAGCCTTGACAAAGGTGATGATATCATTACAACGGGTGGACTTATAGCTGTTATTGTTAAAACTGAAGAAGATTTTATCAAAATCAAACTAAATGATGACACTATTGTAAAACTAGATCGTGCATATGTTGCGAAAAAGGTAGTGAGTGGTGAAGACGCTTAATTATAGAGTAGTCCTTTTTGCCTTTGCACTCATTTTCGGAGTGGTTTTTTCCATTCCCTCTTTGACGCAAAGTGAAAATGGTAAGAAGATCACATTGGGGCTTGACCTTCAAGGTGGACTTCATATGCTTCTTGGTGTAAAAAGTGAAGTTGCCATAGAGTCTCGTATGAAATCGATGGCAGCTTCAGTAAAGTATATCTTTGATGATGAAGATATTATCTTTGACGAATTACGTTTTGACAATGATAAGATCACTTTCGAACTTTTAGATACAGATGATGTTACAAAAGCCAAACAACTTCTAAAAGATGAACTTGAGGGTACAGCTTTAAGTGAAAATGGTTTGAAATTCTCACTGGTAATGACAGAAGCAGAGATAACACGTACACAAAAAGATGCTATATCTCAAGCGGTCGATACTATTAGAAGCAGACTCAATGAGTTTGGACTTGCTGAACCAACGGTAGCAAAGCAGGGTGAAGACAAGATCCTTGTAGAAGTACCTGGTATCAAAACACAAGAAGATGAGCAGCGTATACGCGAACTCATCGCACGTGCGGCACACTTACAGCTAATGGCAGTAGATGAAGACAGAAATACACGTGTAAACACGATGTCTGTGGCTGAAGCAAAAAGTTATGGTGATGTGATCTTGACAGATGTCAATACGCCTGAGAAATATCTGTTACGTGCTATTCCTATACTAGACGGTTCTATGCTGACAGATGCAGTGGTAGGGTTTGATGAGAGTAATCAGCCTGTGATCAACTTTACACTTAACGGTCAGGGTGCCAAGATCTTTGGTGACTTTACCGGTAAGTCTGTAGGTAAAAGAATGGCAGTTGTGTTAGATAACAAAGTCTACTCTGCGCCAAACATTAGAGAACGTATTGGTGGTGGGCGTGTTCAGATCTCTGGACGTTTTGAACTTTCAGAAGCACATGACCTTGCCATAGCACTACGTTCAGGATCACTTCTTGCACCTGTCTATGTCATGGAAAAACGTTCTGTTGGGCCAAGCCTGGGTGCAGATAGTATTAAAGCCAGTTCTATTGCATTGGCTTCAGGATTTATACTGGTGATCATCTTTATGTTCCTCTATTATGGTGTAGCTGGGGTTATCGCCAATGTTGCATTGATAGGAAACCTTTTCCTCATCTTGGCGATCATGTCACTTTTTGGTGCTACACTTACCCTTCCGGGTATGGCGGGTATTGTACTGACGGTAGGTATGGCAGTAGATGCTAACGTTATCATCGGTGAACGTATACGTGAGTTGCTTCATGCCGGAAAGTCTATAGGAAAATCTATAGAAGACGGATATAACAATGCATTTACAGCTATTTGGGATGCGAATGTTACGACACTTATCGCAGCAACGGTACTTTATGCATATGGTACAGGTCCTATCAAAGGGTTTGCTTTAACGATGAGTATCGGTATCATGGCATCTATGTTGACAGCGATCGTTGGAACACATGGTATTTACCAGTGGATCCTTCCTAAGATCGATAAGAATAAACTGGGCTTCTGGTTTGGTATTAAAAAAGTAGAGGGGAAGAAATAGTATGGAAGTATTTAAGTATAAAAAACCTCTCTCCTTAATGAGTAGGAGCAAACGTTTTGGAGCACTCTCCATTGTTGGACTTGTGATCGCATTTGGGCTTATCTTTACAAAAGGATTTAACTACGGTATCGACTTTCAGGGTGGTACACTGATACAAGTTCAGTATGAGGGTAAAGCACCTATCTCTGATGTAAGAGACGTGATATCTACAGATAAATCTTATGAAGGTGCTACCGTTACTTTCTTTGGATCAGAAGATGAGATCGTTATCAAGACAAAAATGAGCTCACAAAACCTTGGTGAAGACGTCAGTGATAAAGTACGTAATTTACTCAAAGATACACAAGGCTTCAAAGAGGTGAGACGTGTAGATATGGTAGGTGCAAAAGTGGGTTCAGAGTTACGTGAACAGGGACTTATGGCAATGGTACTCGCGATCATTGGTATCTTAGTCTATGTTTCATTTAGATTTGAATGGCGATTTGCTGTTGCTGCGGTACTTGCACTTGTGCATGATGTTACTTTAGCAATGGGTATGATCGTACTTGTTGGCATCGAAGTAAACCTTGATATCTTAGCAGCATTGCTTACGATACTGGGGTATTCACTCAACGATACCATCATTGTCTTTGACCGTATACGTGAGGGGATCAGAACCATCAAAGATCCTGATCTTGAAGGTATCATCAATGAGTCAGTATCACGTACACTTTCACGTACGACATTGACATCACTCACAACATTCTTTGTTGTACTGACACTTTTCCTATTTGGTGGTGAGATCATACATGGATTCTCATTCACATTATTGGTAGGGGTTATTGTAGGTACATATTCATCTATCTTTGTTGCATCGCCTATTTTATTATGGCTCGGTTTCTCTGTTTCTGGATTTAGACTTAAAGAGGCTGAAAAAGCTAAGAGAGATAAAGAGAAAGAGAAGATGCGTGCAATGTATGAAAACGGGACATTATAATTTACGTTATAATAAGTAAAGAAAATTAAAGGATTTGAATGAATTGGGGTAAAGTTTTTTATATGTTTTTTACGTTGATGTCACTTACGACATCAGCAGCATTCTTGTATGAACCTAGTGTCGTTGCACTGTTTATAGCAGGTTCGGTCAATGTGATCTCAACACTGATGAAGATCGGTGTGAGAAACTTACTCTCTGCGGAGCTTTTAGCAGGGTCACTGGTAGCGGATCTACACCTTTTACCTGCATTTTTTGTCTTACAATTTAATGAAAATCAAGCCTTGGCTACTGGTTTGGTCATCGGAGCGGTAGTGGCAAACTTGTACACTATCTTTATCTCTATGATAGAGAGCGCGAAAGAGAAAGCAGACTTTTAATAGGACGTGTTGTGAACAAAGTTCATAACACTATGTTGTCACTGGGACAACTTCAGCAGTTCGTTCAAGAAACTAGTTTCTTTTAAGACATTCTTGGATAATCTATTTTAGATAGTTTTTCTAGAGGAATTTGAATGTCAGTGATACCAACACTTGGGGGCTTGGACCCTGAGTTAAAACGTAAAGAGATCAAAGCGTATTTTCAAGAAACATACAAACGCTATGAATCTCTCTTTAATATCGTAAGTGATGAGAGAGCATATTTTCAGAAGGCTGATCCTCTTCGTCATCCAATCATCTTCTACTATGGGCATACTGCCACATTTTTTATCAATAAATTCAAACTTGCCAAGATCATAGATACACGTATAGACCCGGAACTTGAGTCGATCTTTGCGGTAGGTGTTGATGAAATGTCTTGGGATGATCTCAATGATGCACATTATGAATGGCCAACACTTGCACAAACACAAGCATATAGAGATGAAGTATATATAGTAGTCAATCATCTCATAGAGACGCTACCTTTACAACTTCCTATCACAGAAGAGTCTCCGTGGTGGGTGATACTTATGGGTATTGAACATGAAAATATACACTTGGAAACCTCTTCCGTACTCATACGTCAACTTCCTTTTTCTACCGTTCAAGAAGATGCAGCATGGGAAGAGTGCAAAGTATATGGAGAAGTACCCAAAAATGAGTTACTGGATATTCCATCAGGTTCCGTGCACCTTGGGAAAAATAGAGAATCAAAACTTTTTGGTTGGGATAATGAGTATGGTGAACATCAAGCACAGATCCCTGCATTTAAAGCTGCTAAATATCTTACCTCCAATGCTGAATATTTGGAATTTATTAATGACGATGGGTATAGGGATGATGTGTTTTGGTGTAATGAAGGCATAGAGTGGCGTGACTACACAAATGCAAAACATCCGCTTTTTTGGATACCTGTTGAGCATGGCTATAAACTTCGTACTGTAAGCAGAGAAATTGCATTACCATTATCTTGGCCGGTAGAGGTTAACCATCTGGAAGCAGCAGCTTTTTGTCGATGGAAAAGTCTAAAAGAAGATATACATATTACACTCCCCACTGAAGATGAATACATAAGGCTGCGTGATGAGACTCAAGTACCTTCCTATTTGGAATGGACTGCCAACAAAAAGAGTGTCGCCAACATCAACCTTGAAGGTTTTGCATCATCTGTACCTGTGAATACCTATAAACATGGTGATTTTTATGATGTGATCGGCAATGTATGGCAGTGGTCACGTACACCTATATACCCCTTTGAAGGATTTAAAGTACACCCTATATATGACGATTTTACAGTCCCTACATATGATGGTAAACATAATCTCATTAATGGTGGATCTTGGATAAGTTGTGGTAACCTGTCAACACAAAAAAGCAGGTATGGATTTAGACGACATTTTTACCAGCATGCCGGGTTTAGATATATACAGAGTAACTATGAGGAGAAAGTCGTGACAGATTATTACACAACGGACAGCATCATTGCACAATATTGCCACTTTGGCTGGGGAGAGAATGCTTTGGGTATAGACAATTACCCTGCAGCTTGTGCTCGCATAGCTTTGGAATTTATGGAAGAGAAACCAAGAAGAAAAGCTTTTGATATAGGTTGTGCCATAGGGCGCAGTACCTTTGAACTCGCACGCGGTTTTGATGAAGTCATTGGAGTAGATTTTTCTGCACGTTTTATACAGGAAGCTGAAGTTTTAAAACAAAATGCTGTACTACGCTACACCATGCCTACAGAAGGAGAGTTGGAGAGTTATCATGAAATAAAACTTTCCAATTTTGACTTGAAAGACGCATGTGATAAAGTTGCCTTCTGGCAGGCAGATGCCTGTAATTTAAAACCCATTTATAAAGATTTTGATCTTATATTTGCAGGTAATCTGATAGACAGACTCTATGATCCTAAAAAGTTTTTAGATTCGCTTCCTTCAAGAGTGAATAAGGGTGGTTTACTTATTTTAACTTCTCCATATACCTGGCAGGAGGAGTCCACCCCTAAAGAGAAGTGGATAGGGGGCTATAAAAGAGATGGTGAGAACGTTACAACACTTCAAGGTCTAGAAGAGATATTGGGTAATGAATTTAGGCTTATTGAGACAAGAGATGTCTCTTTTGTCATACAGGAGACAGCAAGAAAACATCAACATACCGTTGCTCAAATGACTATTTGGGAAAAATACTAATCTTCAAGAGGGAAATGTAATGACACAGAATGGGATGCTTTGAAAAGAGATTGAGATGCGATGAAGACACTACGGTTAGTATTGAGTAACGACACAACCTTTTTCTCATTTATTCCCGTTTTACTGATAGAAAGTGTCGCTTCTTTCATGATCTGCTGATTTTCTTCTTCTGCTTTAGTGAATTTCTCTAAACATTTTTCAGCAGACCACTGTTCTTCCATATAGTTAACATAGATCAGTATGACATAGACAAGATTCTTTCGGATGGAATCATACATACTGATAATTGATTCATTATCACTTTGAGAGAATTCGTTGATATTCTTTTTGACATCTTTGAGAATTTTAGCGGCGTAGACACTTTCACGTACAGAGGAGAGAAGCATGGTTAGATTTTCTCTTTCTTCTGGTGTAAGATCCTGCTGGTTTAATATGGCAACAAATTCAAAGATCTTGGCTTCTATCTCTTTGATACTCTTGTAAGCTTTTTTATAATTAAATTCAATGTGTTCTTGATTACTTTCTACTATTTTTTTTACATCATATTTTTGTCCAAAAACATCGTTTGCCTTGATATTTATTAGTAATAGTGAAAACTTCATCGTTTTAACAAATAAATTGTTTACTTCATCTCTCAAAGCTACAAATGCCGCTTCATGTAGTTTGGGGTCAACCTTATGTATATATCGTGTGGCCACTGGTTTAGTTTGGATAAAGAGCTTTTTGAGGTACTTAGCCATCAAAGAAATAAAAGGTAACAGCAGTAAAACACCTAATACGTTAAACAATGTATGAAACAATGCCAACGCAGTTATAGGATCATCCTGTAACCCAATAACCTGCATGATGAAGTGCGTTAAGACCGGTAAAAGAAGAAATGCAGCCACCGCAGTAATAAGATTAAAAATAAAATGGGCCACAGCCGCACGTTTTTTATCAGGGATACCGCCAATTGCCCCAAGAGTTGCTGTTACAGTAGTACCGATGTTAGTACCGATGACCATAGCAGCAGATTGTTCAAAGCTAAGAATATGTGCATATAATGCACTTAAAACAATAGCTGTTGCGGCTGAACTTGATTGAATGAGCGCAGTGAGAACAAAACCTATCGCCACAAAAGCAATGAGTGGAAAGTTTGTAAACTTGGCAAGATCAATCGCCTCTGCTAAAGAGCCGATGGCGGTTTTCATAAACTCTAAACCAAGAAATAAAAGGCCAAATCCGACAAGTATTTTAGCAATAGCACTGATTCTCTTATGTGAGGATGCAAAAATGAGTAACAGTCCTCCTATACCTATGATAGGAAGGGCAAAAGCTTCGATCTTGACTTTAAATCCAAGTGTTGCAACGATCCACGCTGTGACTGTAGTTCCCATATTTGAACCAAATATGACAGCGATACCTGAATGCAGTGAAATGAGAGAAGCACTTACAAACGATAAGGTCATCAATGTTACAACAGAAGAGCTTTGAAGGAGTGCCGTTGCTATGGCACCTGTAGAGAGAGATCGCATCGTAGTAGATGTTGAGTTCTTGACCCAGTTCTTGAAGCGAATCCCTGCAGATTCTTTGAGTGCAAGTTCCATATATAACATCCCAAATAAAAACATTCCTAAACCAGAAAGTGTTTGAATGATCATAGACGTCATAGTGCACTCTTTTTTAGATATTATAGCCATAAATTAATCTAGAAAAAAGTGAAAGATAAAAATAACACTCAAAAATTAAAGATAAAAAAGTGAAAAATACACCTAGAATAAAACTGTTTTAAAAAGGGTATTTTCAGCATATGATTGTTAAAGTATTGGAATTTGATCACATAACTTGGCAGAGGATAAAATATGACAATAATAACATCATCAGACTTTTACAGGAATGAAAAGTAGATGTTTAAAGCAGTAAACCGACAAGGAACATATACGACTAAATGGGATGATGCCAAAAAGAAATTTGGTACAGATGATCTGCTTCCTTTATGGGTGGCAGATATGGACCTTGCGTCACCGCTTTGTGTACAAGAGACTTTGCAAAAACGTGCAGAACATCCTCTCTATGGTTATACTGTTTATCCCGAAGCCTATTATGTTGCTATAAAAAATTGGATGCAAGAGCGTTTTGACTGGCAGATAGAAAAAGAGTGGATCGTACCTTGTTATGGTGTGGTACCATCTATCAATTTTGCTATTACTGCGTATTCAGATGAAGGTGAAGGTATCATCATTCAGACACCTTTGTACCCTCCTTTTGCAAGTTCTGTAAAACATAAGCACAGAAAGATACTTGACAATACTCTTGTCTATAAAGAGAGAACATATCAGATAGACTTTGAGGATTTTGAGAGAAAAGCACAAGAAGCAAAACTTTTTTTACTTTGTTCCCCTCATAATCCAAGTGGACGTGCATGGGATAAAGACGAGTTGGAGAAAATGATAGATATCTGTTTGATCAATGATGTACTTATCATCTCTGATGAGATACATGCAGATATCGTGTATGAAAAGATGCATCACAGTGTAGGAAGCTTTGAAAAAATGGCACACAAATGTGTGATACTGAATGCACCATCCAAAACCTTTAACATTGCAGGGCTTAACACTTCCTATGCCATTATTCCTAATTTGAAATTACGCCAAAGATATATCATCGAACAAAACAGATCGGGTATCACAAATGGAAATCCTTTTGGTATAGAAGCACTTATTTCTGCTTACAGTGACGGAGCAGGGTGGTTGGATGCCCTTAAAGTACATTTGGCATCCAACATTACATATGTGAAGCATTTTTTGAAAGAGCATCAGTTGCCTATTAGCGTTGTTCCTACGGAAGCTACTTTTTTAATGTGGCTTGATTGTGAAGCATTGGGTCATTCTCATGAAGAATTGATCGATTTCTTTGTTTACAAAGCAAAACTTGGGTTAAATGATGGAGAGAGTTTTGGCAAAGCAGGTAAAGGTTTTATGCGTTTGAATGTGGGTACATCAAAAGAGGTACTTGAAATGGCCATGCAAAGACTTTTAAATGCCTACAGGAGTTGAGGATTGAGAGTAATTGTTTTATGGTGTGTGTTGATCTCGACCTATATCTATGCCTTGCCGCAGGAGATAAATAGACAGATAGCCAAATCAGGTATCTCAAAAAGAGATATCAGTATCTATATTAAAGAAGCAGGTAAACACGGAAAAGTTGTCGCTTCTTTAAATGCCCATAAAACACGTACACCCGCCTCAGTGATTAAAGTATTGACCACATACAGTGCCCTGTTGAAGTTTGGATATAACTATCGTATAAAGACAGAGTTTTATATCAAAGGGCAAATTCGCGGTGGTGTACTTTATGGAGATCTTTTTGTTAAAGGACATGGTGATCCTACATTAGGAGATGATGATCTAGTGAAGATAAGCTCATACATACGTGCTGAGGGTATCAATGAGATCAAAGGGAACATCGTCATTGACAGAAGTTTTTTTAAGGTAGGAAACAGAAATAATTCCGGTTTTGATCAACATCTCTACAGCCCTTATAATGCGATGCCTGATGCGATGATGTTCAATGAACGTGTCAGTACAGTCTATGTGACACCCAAAAAAAATACTGTTCATAAAAAAAATGTAGATCCAAGTTACAAGGTAGTTAACAAACTAATACGTGTGAACAAGCCTTGTAAAGGACGCTACTCTTGGCCTGGTGTTAAGATAGATAATTCGCAAACCATTCCTACATTTCTTTTAAAAGGAAAGATATCCAAACGCTGTGGTAAACGTGGCATATCTAAAGTGATCACAAAACCATACACCTCATTTTACTATGCACTCAAAGACCAGCTTGGAAAAGATGGCGTCAAAGTAGGTGGTACGATGAAGTTGCAAAAAGTGCCTGGAGATGCAAGGGAACTTTTTTCTTATAATTCAGATCCTATGGAAGAGATCATTTCTAAAACCTCTAAAAAAAGTAACAATCTCTATGCCAGACATCTTTTACTTTATTTAGGGGCAAAAGTATATGGTGCACCTGCTACTTTACAAAAAGGACGTGATGCTATCACTCAGATACTTCGTGCAAAAGGTGCTCTAGGTGATGGCGTACTACGTATAGATAACGGAAGTGGCCTCTCTCGTGTTTCTAAAATGAATGCGAAACTTTTAGCTGATATGTTAGATGATGCTTATGAACGATACGGTCAAAGGTGGATGAATACACTTTCCATCGCAGGAGTTGACGGTACTATAAAACGTCGCTTTAGACACACAGCAGTTAAAAATCGTGCGTGGATGAAGACGGGGACACTGAAGCGTGTCAAGAACATAGGGGGATATGTTAAAAATAAAGCAGGAAAATACTATACGGTCGTAATTATCGTTAATAGTTCTAAAGCAAAATACCGTGGTGCCAAGCTTCAAAATGAGATCATGAATTGGCTGGTAGGAAGTAGGGTAAAAGCATCAAGGCAAAGTGTGCCTCCTAAAGCGAAACCAGTTTCCAATGTTAAGATGACAGAAGCTGTAACACAGACCACAAAAGCCAAAAAAAGTCCAAGGAAATCCAAAAAGAGTGCGAAAAAAGTAAAACCAAGTCCGAAAAAAGTTACAAAAAGACCTAGTGGAAGATATTATATTCAAGTAGGTGTATTTTCAAAAACGCCAAATGCACAGTATTTTAAAAAGATAAAACGCTCAGGTTTCACACATAGTGTACGTCGTGGTAAAAAGGTAAGAGTCTTCGTAGGTAGGTATAAGGATAAAAGGTCAGCACAACGTGATTTGGCTAAAGTACGCAAGCAGATCGCTTCTGGGGCATTCGTAGTCAAATTATAGGATCTTAGAGCTTATCTTTCTCTACCTCTTAGATCAATGTGTCACTCACTTCAATGGGGGAACAACATCTGTAATATCTTAGCCTAGTATGCTATAATTCTGTTAAAAATTAGGGCAATAATGAACTTCGAAACTTACCCTTTTGAGAAACTCAATAACTTATTAAAAGATATAACACCAAGTAGTGACTATGATGCACTCTCTTTAACTATCGGTGAACCACAGTTTGCGACACCTCAGTTCATCCTGGATGCACTTAATGAGCATGCAACACTGTTAAATAAATATCCTAAAACTTCTGGTGAAGTTATACTTAGAGAAGCGATGCTTCAGTATAATCAAAATCGTTTTGGGCTGACTTTGGACAATACCCAGATCATCCCTACATTTGGAACAAGAGAAGTACTTTTCAACTTTCCACAGTTTTTACTGCATGATGTAAAAGATCCGGTAATGGTTTTTCCAAATCCTTTTTATCAGATCTATGAAGGTGCCGCTAAAGCTTCCAGAGCTGAGGTGATCTATCTGAACTTAAATGAGACAAATAATTTTCAACCTGAAGTCGATGAAGTTGCATTGGCCAAAGCAAACCTTGTAATACTCAATTCACCAAACAATCCTACCTCTTCAGTGATGCAGATGGAAGATCTGAAAAAATGGGTAGAGCTTGCATTAAAATATGATTTTGTTTTGTTAAATGATGAGTGTTATGCAGATCTTTACCTTGGAGAGCCTTTGCCGTCTCTTTTAAATGCAAGTCTTGAAGTAGGAAATGAATCGTTCAAAAACATACTTGTTATAAACTCTGTGTCTAAACGTTCTTCTGCTCCTGGACTTCGTTCCGGTTTCATAGCTGGAGATGCAGAGATACTCAAAGCCTATATGGTCTACAGAACATATGTGGGGTGTGCTTCCCCACTTCCCCTGCAACATGCAGCAGCAGTAGCTTGGGCAGATCAGAACCATGTCAATGGTTTTAGAGAAAAATATAAAAGCAACTTTGATGTAGCTAAAGAAGTGTTGGGGCTGGATACACCAGAAGCGACATTTTACATTTGGCTCAATGTAGAAGATGAGATCAGCTTTACTACTAAGTTGTATCAAGAGTATAACCTCAAGGTCATTCCCGGTTCATTTTTAGGACGCGAAGGTGAAGGGCAAGGTTATGTGAGACTGGCGCTTGTATATGAGGCAGAAACGACCAAAGAAGCACTACTTCGTATAAAAGAATGCCTAGAAAAATGAGATGAGCTTCTGAGCCGATAGGCGAAGCTTTAGTGAGAGGAATTAAAAATGGGCTTTGCCCATTTTGAAGGAGAGATAATGAACCAGACACCTGAAATACATGTGGAAGAGTTGAAAAAAGATCCAGAGTTTTTAGCAAATATTAAAAGACTTGAAGAGGAGTGTAAAGAGGAGCAAAGCATCGCAAAAGGATATCAGCTTTTGGATGCTCAGCTTATCATCGAAGCACCGGAAGATGAGATCAATGAAATTTTTACTTTCATTGTGAACAATGCTTTTGACAGACTTGCAGAAAAACTTTCAAGTTCTCAAAATTTTGATCTGAATGATGCAGAAGATTTGGCAACAGCAAGAGCCATTTATGAACATGGTATTCAGCGTTACAGTGAGAATGATAAAAAGGGTGCTAAAGAGATCTTTTTAGTGCTTAACTACACTATAGTACATGAAGAGTTGAAAGATGCGATGATGGTGCATGCTGCTGCTGTTATGGCTGGACATACTTTTGAAGATTTCATTGAAAACCTAGTGGATGTTTCTTCTGTGAACGAAAATGATCCTTTAGCCTTTTTCATACAGACTTTTGTACAGCCTACAGATATCTTGCTTACGATGTTTGCAAAACAGGTGCAAGAGGGAAAAGAAGAGTTAAGAGTTTTAGACGAATCAAAGTAAGAGGCAGAGTATGAAAATCCATTTTATAGGTATTGGCGGTATAGGACTTTCCGCATTGGCAAAATTTTTAGTCAATGATGGGCATAAGATTTCGGGTTCAGACATCAAGCAGACGGAGATCACCAATGACCTGGCAACCAATTTTGATGCAAAGATCACCATACCGCATCATGAAGATGCAGTGGAAGGTGTGGAAAGAGTGATCTACTCTGCTGCAGTCCGTCCAAACAATCCTGAGTACCAAAAAGCACAAGAGCTTGGCATAGAACTACTTTCAAGAAAAGAGTCTCTTAAGAGTATTTTGGGAGAAAAAGAGGTGTATGCAGTGGGTGGTGCACATGGGAAAAGTACAACTTCTGCAATGCTCTCTTCTATTATCCCCAAATCTAATGCACTGATAGGTGCCATCTCTAAAGAATTTGGCTCAAATGTAAGAAATTATCCTAACAATAAAGTTGTATTTGAAGCAGATGAGAGTGATGAGAGTTTCTTAAATTCAAACCCGTACTTGGCTATAGTCACCAATGTTGAACCTGAACATATGGAGTACTATGAATATGATGAAGAACGTTTTTACAATGCATATAGAAATTTTTTATCATTAGCTCAGATACGTGTCATCAATGCTGAAGATGAATTTCTTGCATCACTGGATCAGGAGAGTATAAAACTCTACCCTTCCCGTGACATTAAAAATATAGAATTTGTTTTAGTGGAGGGTGAACCACATACTAAATTTGAGCTGTTGGACCTGGGTGCATTTGAAGTCTTTGGTTTTGGTGATCATATCGCCCTTGATGCAGCACTTGCGATACTCGCTGCAATAGAATTAGGTGAAGTACCTGAGGATATACGTATAAATCTTTTAAACTACAGAGGTATAAAAAAACGTTTTGACATTGTGCAAAACCGTGAGAGTTGTGTGGTGATAGATGATTATGGACACCACCCTACAGAGATCAAAGTGACGATGGATTCTTTACAAACATATAAAAGTTTAAGAGAATTCACAAAGCTCAATGTTATCTGGCAGCCTCATAAATATTCAAGAACGATGGATAATCTTCAGGCTTTTGTAGAGTGTTTTGAAGGTGTAGATGAACTTGTTATATTACCTATATGGGCAGCAGGTGAGTTGGAAGTAGATATAGACTTAAAAGGTGCCTTTTCACGGTATAAACTTCTGATGGCAGATTCTGTGACAAAAGAAGATGGCATAGTCAAAGTCTTTCGTGACGGAAATGTCATCAGAGAATACTCTGAAGGACTTGTAACTGCATTTGGTGCGGGAGACATTACTTATCAGATACGTGGAGAGGTATAAGTGTTTATAAAAATAATAAGAAATTCATTGTTTCTTTCGGTTCTGTTGTTTACAGTACTTTCTGCAGATGATGATGTCAATGGTGTTGAAGTGTCTGATGTCGGTGACAAATATGGTTATAGCTCAGATACAGTAAAAGTAGGCGAATTGGTCCAAAGTATCGATCTGGGTTTTGCAAATACAACGGGTAATACGAATACACTGAACTTTAATGGAAAATATTCATTTGAGTATGCAAGAAAAGGTTATGATGGCGAACCTCTTCATGTGTCATTTAATTTCAGTGCATTTCGCACTGAAGACGATAGTACGACAACTAATGAAGAGTATACAGCTAAACTCTATCTGGATCAGGAATTAAAGAATAAATGGTTGGTATATACTTTTGCAACTTGGCTCAGAAATGAGTTTAGAAATTTTGATAACAAAATGATCTTAGGTGCAGGTGTTGGTAAAGTTCTGTTTGACGATGGGAAACAAGTATTTAAAGCTAAAGTAGGTTTTGCATATAACAGCGAATCGTATAGTAATACACAGGAAACTGAAACATTTAGCTCTTTCACACAATATCTGGAATACAAAAATGCACTCAATAAAACAAGTAAACTTTATGTGCATGCAGGAGCTTCTGAAAATTTTGAAGATATGTCAAACGATTATGAGCTTACCGGTGTCATAGGTTTAGATTTTATGGTGAGTGAAGATCTTCATGTTATTTTGGAAGAAGAGGTCACTTATGATGCAGTACCGCCTGTAGGGTTCAAAACAACAGATACAAAGACTATAATTAGGCTTGGGTATACTTTTTAGCTAAATCTCTTTTCTTGGATTTTGATATAATAGAAATATAACAAATAATTTTTATTAGAGAAACCCCAAGGAAATATACGTGAAAAAACTCTTATTTACTTCTATCATTCTCCTTCTTTTATCTTTAGATCTCTATGCACTAAGTGCCAAAGAGATTGCGCAGAAAAGTTATAGCGTCAATCACTCTTTTTTGGTAAAAAATATGATGATTAAAAAGAAGAAGCGAAACAGTATCATTGTGGTAAGCAGGTCAGTAGGATTTAAACCACGTATCAATGCCATAGAACGCTTTTTATCGCATGACTATGATGATGGTGTGACTGAATCAAAAGATCTGGTCATTATACGTTCGGGGAAATTGAAGGGTCTTGGTGTATTAATGACATCTTATCTTGATCCTAATAGATCACATGAATTTATGATGTGGATACCTGCTTTACGGAAAGTCAGACGTATGGCAGAACCTGAGGATGCAGGATTGGGAGCCGGGGATATTGCTTTTTTACAAGATGCAAAACTGAGACGTTTTCATGAGGAGGATTACGCACTTGTTGAAACAAAGGTTATGGATATCGAACTCTCTATGATGCCTTTTAAAAAAGGAGAGTTTGGGAAATATACCAAAGCATTTCCATATAAAAAAAGTACAAAGATACGTGGCAGAAAAATTCATATCATAAAAAGTACCTACAAAAAGAAAAAACATTGGTATGACCATCGCATCTCATATATAGACAGTGAATACTTTGCAGACTATATCACCAAATATTATAAAAATGGAAAAATGATTAAAGAGGTACACAGACACTGGATACATTTGGGTAATCATCCTGATCCAAAGGCTAAGATGTGGTACTACTGGTACAGTAAAGACAGTGAATCAGGTTATGAGATGGTTACGTATGTCCCTAAAAAACTTATCAAAATAAACCAAAAAGTAAAAAAGTCATTTTGGAGTACACGCACATTGGAAAAAATAAAAAGATAAATTTAATGTGTAGAAATATGTAATATCTATAGATTAAGTCAATATTAATAATAACATTTTAAGTTATTCATAATTTATATTTATATATTATAGGTTAAATGCTTGTATTATCAATTAATATAAGTATATTTTATAACTTTGGACAAGGAAGAATAATGACAAATTGTATTACAAAAAGAATTAATGGTGCAGTGGTAGCTGCAGCATTATTGGTTACAACGGCGAGTGCTGGTGTAAGTTATGACTTACCATACCCTAAAGGGAAGCTTACTGACGCAAAAGCGATCATGGATAATGTTTACTATGTTAATCATTTTTTTGCATTTAAGAACTACTCTATCGTCAAAAAAGGTAGAACAATTGCTACGGTCGTAAAAAAATCAAAAGGTAAAAAACCACTAACAGAGACTGTTGAAAGATACCTCAATAATGATTTTGGATCAGATCCGAAAATTAAATCTAAAGATTTAGCAATTTTCCGTTCTGGTAAATTAAGAGGTACAGGTATGCTGATCACAGATTATAAAGACGATGCTAAAAGTCAAGAGTACTTGCTATGGCTACCTGCTTTAAGAAAAGTAAGAAGATTTGCACAACCTGCACATGATGAA